>NZ_QOBB01000122.1:0-21313 GCF_024704855.1 Burkholderia sp. HAN2018
CGCGCTCACCGCGCACCGCTGGCGGCCCGACGCCGCCGCGCAGGCGCTCGGCATCTCGCGCGCGACGTTGTACCGGCGCATCGCGAAGCACCGGATCGTCGCGCCGCACCGCGCGTGACGTGCGGGCGCCGACGCCGTGCCCCGTCACCCCCGTCACGCGAGCTGCCCGACCGCGTCGTTCGCGTCGCTTGTCTCTCCGGCCGCTTCGTCGAGCCGCGCGAACACCTCGCGCGCCGCGAACAGCGCGTTGAGCGCGGCCGGGAAACCCGCGTACACGGACATCTGCATGAACACCTCGACGATCTCGTCGCGCGTGCAGCCCACGTTCAGCGCGGCCTCGATATGCACCTTCAGCTGCGGCTGCGCGTTGCCGAGCGCGGCCAGCGCCGAGATCGTCGCAATCTCGCGCGCCTTCAGGTCGAGTTGCGGCCGGCTGTAGATGTCACCGAAGCCGAACTCGACCAGCAGCCGTGCGAAGTCCGGGGCGATCGGCGCGAGCGCCGCGATCACGCGTTCGCCCGCCTCCCCGTCGATTTCCTTCAGTTTGTTCCAGCCGCGCGTGTAGCGGTCTTCAACGAGTCGTTCCATGGTGTCCGTCCTGTTCCGATGGGGAGTGAGAGGGTTTTGCCCGTCGTGCCGCATCGCGCTCCTGTGCCTCGTAGTACGCGATCTTGTCGCTGATCACGTCGAGGCTCGCCTGCAGCTCCGCGAGATGCGCGCGCACCGCGTCGCGATGCGTGATCAGCAGGCGGCGCCGCTCACCGAAGGTCGGCTCGCCCTGCGCGCGCAGCGCCGCGAATTCCTGCATCTGTGCGATCGGCATGCCGGTCGCCTTCAGGCGCATCACGAAGGCCAGCCAGTCAAGGTCGGCCGGCGCATAGAGCCGGTGCCCGGCCGCCGTGCGCGAAATCGCACGCAGCAGGCCAGCCTGCTCGTAGTACCGCAGCGTATGTGTCGACAAGCCGGTCAGCACGGCGACTTGCCCGATCGTCAACGGACCGGTGGCGGAAGGCTTGGATACGGTTTTCGACATGGCAGGAACAAGGTTAGGAGTTAGAGTCAACTCTAAGTCAAGCGCTTTCGAACGGCCAGCGCGACGACGACCCACGACACCCCGCGACACCGTAAAGAATGGTCAAAACCGCTGCCCGGCGCGGGTTTCGGTCTTTACAGCGCCGCAAGCCTTCAGCAAGATTCGGTCAGCCTGTCTTAAAAAGGGCACGCATTTGTCCTATGCTTAACGGCGACGCCCGGCCAAGTCTCGCCCGCCGTCCGTTGCAACAGCCATTCATCCGTCAGAATCAGAACCAGGGAGCCTTTGCCATGCTGAAAAAGCTGCTGATGCTGTTCGTCGCGCTGTCGCTGTCACTCGCCGCAGGCCTTGCCGCGGCCGTCGAAGTCAACACGGCCGACCAGGCCGCGCTCGAATCCGTGAAGGGTCTCGGGCCCGTGAAGTCGAAAGCGATCATCGACGAACGCACCAAGAACGGCCCGTTCAAGGACGCGGACGATCTCGCGAACCGCGTAAAGGGCCTCGGCACGAAGTCGGTCGGCCATCTCGAGGAAAACGGCCTGACGATCGGCGGCTCGTCGACGCCGCCGAAGGGCGTGAAACTGTCGAAGCCGGCCGCGACGACACCGGCGACCCCGTCGGCAACGACGTCGGCAGGCACCGCGTCGACGTCCACGACCACGACGGCCGGTACGACGGCCACTGCGCCGGCACCGGCGGCAAGCGCGCCGGACACGGCGGCGAAACCGGCCAAGGCCAAGCGCGCGTCGAAGAAGGAAAAGGCCGCCGCGGCCGCAGCGGCATCCGCCGACGCGGGTGCGAGCGCACCGGCCGCGGCGTCGTCAGCCAAGGCGACGAAGGGTTCGAAGAAGAAAAGCAAGAAGGACAAGGCAGCCTCCGCCGCCGCGGCGTCGGGCGCCTGATGTGCGCCGCGCGCGCGACGGCGTGCGCGCGGCATTCGTTCAACGGGCGTCGTCGTCACGACGCCCTTTTCAGTAAAGGTGAAGCACCATGGGTCTCCTCGACATCGTTGGCGGTCTGCTCGGCGGCCAGGCCGGCGGCAACTCGCAAAGCGCGCTGATCACGACCGCGCTCGAATTCATCAACAACCAGCCGGGCGGCCTGAACGGCCTGATCGAGAAGTTCAAGGCGGGCGGCGCCGGCGACATCATCGGCTCGTGGGTCGGCAACGGCGAAAACCAGCCGATCTCGGCAGACACGCTGCAGAACGTGCTCGGCTCCGACGTCGTCGGCTCGCTCGCGAGCAAGGTCGGCATCGATCCGTCGCAGGCTTCGTCGATCCTCGCGCAGGTGCTGCCGCACGTCGTCAACGGCGCGACGCCGAACGGCGAAGTGCCGGCAGGCGGCCAGATCGATACGTCGAACGTGCTCGGCGCGCTCACGCAACTTGCCGGCATGTTCGGCGGCAACAAGCAGGGCTGAGCCCGCACCACGCCGGCTGACAGCCCCGGCGGCGGTTTCGGCCGCCCCATAAGCAAACACCCCGCCGAGGCGGGGTGTTTGTTTTTGCGCGCCCGGCGCGAACCGGGCGGGCAGCCGATGGCAGGCGATCAGTGAACGACGCGGTCGAACACGAACTTGCCGTCGTTGACGTCGACCGGAATCACGTCCTTCGGACCGAAACGGCCCGCGAGGATGAGCTTCGCGACCGGGTTCTCGATCTCCTGCTGGATCGCGCGCTTCAGCGGCCGCGCACCGAACAGCGGATCGTAGCCAACCTTGCCGATCTGTTCGAGCGCCGCCGGCGACACGTCGAGCGCCATGTCGAGCTTCGCGAGCCGGTCGTGCAGGCGGGCGAGCTGGATCTTCGCGATCGACTCGATGTTGCTGCGGTCGAGCGCATGGAACACGACGACGTCGTCGATCCGGTTCAGGAACTCGGGGCGGAAATGCTGCTTCACCTCGAGCCACACCGCGTCCTTGATCTCTTCCTGCGGCGCCCCCGTCATCGCCTGGATCACCTGCGAGCCGAGGTTCGACGTCATCACGATCACCGTGTTCTTGAAGTCGACCGTGCGCCCCTGCCCGTCCGTCATGCGGCCGTCGTCGAGCACTTGCAGCAGCACGTTGAACACGTCCGGATGCGCCTTCTCGATCTCGTCGAGCAGGATCACGCTGTACGGCTTGCGGCGCACGGCTTCCGTCAGGTAGCCGCCTTCCTCGTAACCGACATAGCCCGGCGGCGCGCCGATCAGCCGCGCGACGCTGTGCTTCTCCATGAACTCGCTCATGTCGATGCGGATCAGGTGCTCTTCCGAATCGAACAGGAACGACGCCAGCGCCTTGCACAGTTCGGTCTTGCCGACACCCGTCGGACCGAGGAACAGGAACGAGCCGTACGGACGGTTCGGATCGGCGAGACCCGCGCGCGAACGGCGGATCGCGTCGGCCACCGCGCCGATCGCCTCATGCTGGCCGACCACGCGCTCGTGCAGCTTTTCCTCGATGTGCAGCAGCTTCTCGCGTTCGCCCTGCATCATCCGCGACACCGGAATCCCGGTCGAACGCGACACGACTTCCGCGATTTCCTCGGCGCCGACCTGCGTGCGCAGCAGGCGCGGCCGCGTCGGGTTGTGCTGCTCCTGCTCTTCGGCCTGCGTGACCTGCTTCAGCTGCGCCTCGAGCTGCGGCAGCTTGCCGTACTGCAGTTCGGCGACCTTCTCCAGCTTGCCGTCGCGCTGCAGCCGCGCGATGTCCGCGCGCACCTTCTCGATCTCTTCCTTCAACTGCGCGCTGCCCTGCACCGCGGCCTTCTCGGCGGTCCAGATCTCCTCGAGGTCCGCATATTCGCGGCCGAGGCGCTCGATCTCTTCCTCGATCAGTTGCAGGCGCTTCTGCGACGCTTCGTCCTGCTCCTTCTTCACGGCTTCGCGCTCGATCTTCAGCTGGATCAGCCGGCGGTCGAGCTTGTCCATCTCTTCGGGCTTCGAATCGATTTCCATCTTGATCTTCGAAGCGGCTTCGTCGATCAGGTCGATTGCCTTGTCGGGCAGGAAACGATCGGTGATGTAGCGGTGCGACAGTTCGGCCGCTGCGACGATCGCCGGATCGGTGATGTCGACGCCGTGGTGCAGTTCGTACTTCTCCTGCAGCCCGCGCAGGATCGCGATCGTCGCCTCGACGCTCGGCTCGTCGACGAGCACCTTCTGGAAGCGGCGCTCGAGCGCGGCATCCTTCTCGATGTACTTGCGGTATTCGTCGAGCGTGGTCGCGCCGATGCAGTGCAGCTCGCCGCGCGACAGCGCGGGCTTCAGCATGTTGCCCGCATCCATCGCGCCTTCGGCCTTGCCCGCGCCGACCATCGTGTGGATTTCGTCGATGAAGACGATCGTCTGGCCTTCGTCCTTCGCGATGTCGTTGAGCACCGCCTTCAGGCGCTCCTCGAATTCACCGCGATACTTCGCGCCCGCGAGCAGCGCGGCCATGTCGAGCGACAGCACGCGCTTGCCCTTCAGCGTCTCGGGCACTTCGCCGTTGACGATCCGCTGCGCGAGCCCTTCGACGATCGCGGTCTTGCCGACGCCCGGCTCGCCGATCAGCACCGGGTTGTTCTTGGTGCGACGCTGCAGGATCTGGATCGAACGGCGGATTTCGTCGTCGCGGCCGATCACCGGATCGAGCTTGCCCGCACGGGCGCGCTCGGTCAGGTCGACCGTGTACTTCTTCAGCGCCTCGCGCTGGCTTTCCGCATCCTGGCTGTGCACCTGCGAGCCGCCGCGCACCGCGGCGATCGCGGCTTCGAGCGACTTGCGCGTGAGGCCGTGCTGGCGCGCGAGCTTGCCGGCTTCGCCCTTGTCGTCGGACACGGCGAGCAGGAACATCTCGCTCGCGATGAACGTGTCGTTGAGCTTCTGCGCTTCCTTGTCGGCCTGGTTCAGCAGCCCGGCCAGTTCGCGGCCGATCTGGATGTCGCCGCCCGTACCCGTCACTTGCGGCAGGCGCGAGATTGCTTCGTTCAGCGCGCCTTGCAGCGCCTGGATGTGAACACCCGCGCGCGACATCAGCGAGCGGGC
Source organism: Burkholderia sp. HAN2018 (assembly GCF_024704855.1). Taxonomy (NCBI): domain Bacteria; kingdom Pseudomonadati; phylum Pseudomonadota; class Betaproteobacteria; order Burkholderiales; family Burkholderiaceae; genus Burkholderia; species Burkholderia sp. HAN2018. The sequence goes on from NZ_QOBB01000122.1 coordinate 5,047, forward strand.
GGAACCGTCCTGCTGCGCGACCAGCGCGGCTAGCACGTGAACGGGTTCGATGTATTGATTGTCGCGGCCAGCCGCAAGGCTTTGCGCGTCAGCGAGTGCTTCCTGGAACTTGGTGGTGAGCTTGTCGATTCTCATTTTGTCGAGACCTCCAATTTTCGATTAACACCAAGATAAGGATGGTTATGCGGCTTTCAAGCGAAATTTGGGTTGATTCAGCGCAAAAATCGATGGATATCCTCGAAGCGGCCCCGGGACGGGCCGCTGCCGGGCCGCGGAGCGCGGCGCTCGCGTATCAGCCGGCCGTCGACGGCGGCTCGACGGACACGGGCGCGTCTTCCGGCAACGGCGCGGCGGGATGCACGCGCACGACCGGGCGAATGCCGAGCAGCGCCATGAGCGGCGCAGCGGGTTCGACCAGTTCACCGAGCGTGTGGCGGTCGAGTTCGGCGAAGAACGCATCGCGCGCGGCCGCCAGCACGCCCTTCAGGCGACACTGCGGCTCGATCACGCAGCCGCGCGATTCACCTTCGGCCGCAAAGCAGCCGACCAGCGCGAAATCGCTCTCGGTTGCGCGCACGACCTCACCGACGGTCAGTTGCAGCGATTCGGGGAACAGCCTCAGCCCGCCATTGCGGCCGCGAACGGTGTCGACCCACCCCAGCTCGCCGAGCTGCTGCACGACTTTCATCAGATGGTTCTTCGAGATGCCGTAGGCGTCCGAGATCTCCTGGATCGTCGCGAGTCCCTCGCCGCGCACGGCAAGGTAAAGCATCACGCGCAGCGAATAGTCGGTGTAGTCGGTGAGTCTCATGGGTGAATACGGAAGAGATCGATCGTGTCCCAATTACGTGAGCCGGGCCGATCGGGATGCGCACGGGGCCGGTCGACAGCCCTGTTCCGCGGCCCCGGGTTGTCGGGAGGGCGCGCGCGCAATAAGATGCGTGACATCTACACGTTTTTCAGGGGTCGTTGGTCGCTATTTTGCGTCAAAATCCGACCGGCGTCCTGCACGATGCCCGCGCCGCCGCCCCGTCGTTGTCTGTCTCTCCCGGCCCCCTTTTTGCCATGACCGTCCTGCCCACCTCGCCCGATACCGCACCGGCCCGCCCTCGCGACGCCGAGCCGACCGAAGAGAACATCCGCGATCTCGTCTACGCGTTCTACGACCGCGTGCGCACCGATCCGCTGCTCGGGCCCGTGTTCGACGCAAAGCTGGCCGGCCGCTGGGACGACCACCTGCCGAAGATGGTCACGTTCTGGTCGAGCCTCGTGCTCGGCACCAAGGGCTATCGCGGCAACGTACAGCAGGCGCACCAGCCGCTCGACGGGATCGAGCCTGCCCATTTCAGCCGCTGGCTGTCGCTGTTCCTGAAGACCGTCGAGGCGCGCTACGCACCGCCCGCGGCGATCCGCTTCATGGAGCCGGCCCTGAGGATCGCACAGAGCCTGCAACTGAGCCGCTTCGGCTGGGATTACCGGATTCCGCCCGAGCAGCAGGCGCTGCTCGACGCGATCGCACCGCGCCGCCGCGGCGGGGACGACGGGGGCGACGATCCGCACGCGTTGCCGTCGCGTGCCCGCGGCGAGCCGTTTCCGACGAAGATCATCGGGCGCAGCACCGATCCGGACGCGTAACGGATTGCCATCACGGGTTGCCGTCACGCGCGGCGCTTGCGCGCATGCGGCGCCTTGCCGCACGATGCCGACGCCGCGCTCAGCGCCGCGTATTGCCCGATTCGATCCCCCAGCGCGCGAGCGCGGCATCGTCGGTGCTGCGCGCGTCGACCCAGCGCTCGCCGTCCGGCGTGGTTTCCTTCTTCCAGAACGGCGCTTCGGTCTTCAGGTAGTCCATCACGAACTCGCACGACGCGAACGCGTCGCCGCGGTGCGACGCAACCGTGGCGACCATCACGATCTGGTCGAGCGGCAGGAGCCTGCCAACGCGATGCACGATCGCGACGTCGATGCCCGGCCAGCGCCGGCCGGCCTCGGCCGCAATCTTCTCGAGCGCCTTCTCGGTCATCCCCGGATAGTGCTCGAGTTCCATCGCGGCAACCGCATCACCTTCGTTCAGATCGCGCACCGTGCCGACGAAGCACGCGACCGCGCCGATCTTCGGGTTGCGCGCTCGCAATGCCGCGACCTCGGCGTTCAGGTCGAAGTCGTCGGTCTGGATTCGTACCGTTGCCATCGCCGATGCCTCAACCGCCCGTCACCGGCGGAAAGAACGCCACTTCGCAGCCTTCGGTGAGCCGCGTATCGGGATCGGTCATCTCGTGATTGCACGCCATGCGCAGCGCGCGCCCTTCCGCGAGCGTCTCGGCCCATGCCCCGCCGCGCACGCGCAGCCATGCGCGCACGTCGCCCACGGTCGTGACGCTGTCCGGCACGTCGGCCTGCTCGTCGGCAACACCCAGTGCCTCGCGTACGCTTGCAAAAAATTTCAGCTGAATCTTCATGGTTCGGGAAGCCGTCGCGTTACGACAGCAGTTCGGAAAACGGAATGAAACGCACGGTCTCGCCGGCGCTGATCGCGTGCTGCGGCGGATTGTCGATCAGGCCGTCGCCCCACACCGTCGACGTCAGCACCGCCGAACTCTGGTTCGGGAACAGGTCGAGGCCGCCGGCCGCGTTCACGCGGGCACGCAGGAATTCGTTGCGGCGGTCGCCCTTGCCTTGCGAGAAGTCGGCGCGCAGCGACAGCGCGCGCGGCGCGACGTCGCGCACGCCGGACAGGCGCAGCAGGAACGGCCGCACGAACAGCAGGAACGTGACGAAACTCGATACCGGGTTGCCGGGCAGCCCGATGAAGTGCGCATCGGGGCGATCGTCGCCACGGCGCACCGCGCCGTAGGCAAGCGGCTTGCCGGGCTTCATCGCGATCTGCCACAGCGCGAGCCGCCCTTCGGCCTCGACGGCCGGCTTCACGTGATCCTCGTCGCCGACCGACACGCCGCCGCTCGTCAGGATCACGTCGTGATCGCGCGCGGCCGCGCGCAGCGTGTCGCGCGTCGCGGCGAGCGAATCGGGCACGATCCCGTAGTCGGTCACGTGGCAGCCGAGCCGCTCCAGCAGCCCGCGCAGCGTGAAGCGGTTCGAGTTGTAGATCGCGCCGGGCTTCAGCGGCTCGCCCGGCATCGTCAGTTCGTCGCCGGTGAAGAACACCGCGACGCGAATCCGCCGCGCGACCGGCAACTGCGCGCAGCCGACCGATGCGGCAAGACCGAGCGCCTGCGGCGTGAGCCGCGTGCCGGCCGGCAGGATCACCGAGCCCTGCCGGATATCCGCGCCCTGCGCGGTGATCCATTCGCCGGCCTTCGGCGTGTGCAGGATCTCGACCGCATCGCCGTCGGCCGACGCCTGCTCCTGCATCACGACAGCGTCGGCGCCGGGCGGCACCGTCGCGCCGGTGAAGATCCGCGCGGCCGTGCCGGCTGCGAGCGGCGCGGCCGGATGGCCGGCCGGAATGCGCTGCGACACCAGCAAACGCCGCTCGCCATGCAGCAGGTCGGCGACGCGCACCGCATAGCCGTCCATCGCGCTCGTATGCATCGGCGGCACGTCGAGCGGCGAGCTCACGTCGGCCGCCAGCACGCGGCCGAGCGCATCGAGCGTGGCGACGGTTTCGACGCCGGGCAACGGCTTCGCGGCATCGAGCAGCGCGGCGAGCGCCTCGGCGGTCGACAGCATCGGCGCGCGCGGCGCCGCGGGATTGGGGTTCGACATCGATGGAATCGGGGATCGTTGGATGCAATACGCCATTGTAGCGACGCCGTCGCGCGGGCGCGCGATATGGCGGACATGCGGAAACTGTGATTCGCGCGAACGCGCGGGTCTGGCACTTGTTTCACGCGCGATGCCGGTTTGACGGCAGCCGCGCGGCAGGTTGCCGAACGCCTGCACGGCGCGGCACCGCCAAACGAAACGGCCGGGACCCCGATCCGTTCGACGAATCGGCATTCCGGCCGTCCTGCGCTGCCGGGCCCTCGGCCCGGCCATGCGTCATGCGCCCGTATGGGCGGCGATGAAGTCCTTCACCTGCTGCGCGTCGGCCTTCACGACCTCGAAACGCTGCGGCAGCGCCTCGAGCCCGTCGAATGCGGCCGGACGCTCGGCTTCGCGATCGAGTGCCTCGCGAATCGTCTCGCCGAACTTGATCGGCTGTGCGGTCTCGAGCACGACCATCGGCACGCCCGCGTCGAGATGCTCGCGCGCGACCTTCACGCCGTCGGCCGTGTGCGTATCGATCATCGTGTCGTAACGCGAGAACACGTCGCGGATCGTCGCGATGCGGTCCGTGTGGCTGCTGCGGCCCGACACGAAACCGAACTCGGCGACCCGTGCGAAATCGCCGCTCGCCGCGAGATCGAAGCCGCCTTTCTCCTCGACGTCGCGGAACAGCTGCATCACGCGCGCCGGATCGCGGCCGAGCAGGTCGAACACGAAGCGCTCGAAGTTCGATGCCTTCGAGATGTCCATGCTCGGGCTGCTCGTGTGATAGGTGTTCTCGGCGCTGCGCACGCGATACGCGCCCGTGCGGAAGAACTCGTCGAGCACGTCGTTCTCGTTGGTCGCGACCACGAGCTTCGCGATCGGCAGGCCCATCATCCGCGCGATGTGGCCCGCGCAGACGTTGCCGAAGTTGCCCGACGGCACCGTGAACGACACGCGCTCGTCGTTGGACTGCGTCGCCGCGAAGTAGCCCTTGAAGTAGTACACGACCTGCGCGACGACACGCGCCCAGTTGATCGAGTTGACCGTGCCGATCTTCTGCTGCGCCTTGAACGCGTGATCGTTCGACACCGCCTTCACGATGTCCTGGCAGTCATCGAATACGCCTTCGACCGCGAGGTTGAAGATGTTCGGATCCTGCAGGCTGAACATCTGGGCCGTCTGGAACGCGCTCATCTTCTTGTGCGGCGACAGCATGAACACGCGCACGCCGGCCTTGCCGCGCATCGCGTATTCGGCCGCGCTGCCCGTGTCGCCGGACGTCGCGCCGAGAATGTTCAGCGTCTGCCCGTGCTTCGCGAGCGTGTACTCGAACAGGCTGCCGAGCAGTTGCATCGCCATGTCCTTGAACGCGAGCGTCGGGCCGTTCGACAGTTCGAGCAGCGACAGCGCCGCACCGTTCTCGGTGCCGAGCGTCTTCAGCGGCGTGATGTCGGACGCGTTCTCGCCATGGCGCGTGTTGCGGTACACGTCGGCCGTGTACGTGCGGCGCGTGATCGCGCACAGGTCGTCGGCCGGCACGTCGTCGCAGAACTTCGACAGGATCTCGAACGCGAGATCCGCATACGACAGCGTGCGCCAGCGCGCGAGCTCGTCGGCCGATACCTTCGGATATTCGGACGGCAGGTACAGCCCGCCGTCCTTCGCGAGGCCGCCGAGCAGGATGTCGGAGAACGTGTGGCGCTCGCCGATGCCGGCGCCGCGCGTGGAGATGTAGTTCATGTCGCCTTCCGTCCTCAGTTCAGCGCTTCCATGCGCAGCTTCGTTACCTTCGAGACCACCGTCGAGAGGCTCTCGATCTGCGCGATCGCCGCGTTGACGTTCTTCTCGACCGTCTCGTGCGTGATCAGGATGATGTCGGTCTCGCCGTTCGCGCCGTCGATCTGCTCCGATTCCTTCTGCAGCAGCGCGTCGATCGAGATGCCCGATGCGGCGAGGATGCGCGTGATGTCGGCCAGCACGCCCGTCTGGTCGGCGACGCGCAGGCGCAGGTAGTAGCCGCTCGTCACTTCCTCGATCGGCAGGATCGGCGTGTTCGACAGGCTGTCCGGCTGGAACGCGAGATGCGGCACGCGATGCTCGGGGTCCGCCGTGTGCAGACGCGTGACGTCGACGAGATCCGCGACCACGGCCGACGCGGTCGGCTCCGCGCCCGCGCCCTTGCCGTAATACAGCGTCGTGCCGACCGCGTCGCCGTGCACGACGACCGCGTTCATCGCGCCCTCGACGTTCGCGAGCAGGCGCTTTTCCGGGATCAGCGTCGGGTGCACGCGCAGCTCGATGCCGTTTGCGGCGCGGCGCGCGATGCCGAGCAGCTTGATCCGGTAGCCGAGTTCTTCCGCGTAGCGGATGTCGGTCGCGTCGAGCTTGCTGATGCCCTCGACGTATGCGCGGTCGAACTGCACCGGCACGCCGAACGCGATCGCGCTCATGATCGTCGCCTTGTGCGCGGCGTCGACGCCTTCGATGTCGAAGGTCGGATCGGCTTCCGCGTAGCCGAGCTCCTGCGCGGCCTTCAGCGCGGTCGCGAAGTCGAGCCCGCGATCGCGCATTTCCGACAGGATGTAGTTGGTCGTGCCGTTGATGATGCCCGCGATGTACTGGATGCGGTTCGCGGTCAGGCCTTCGCGCAGCGCCTTGATGATCGGGATGCCGCCGGCGACGGCCGCCTCGAACGCGACCATCACGCCCTTCGCGCGCGCGGCCTCGAAGATCTCGGTGCCGTGCACCGCGAGCAGCGCCTTGTTGGCCGTCACGACATGCTTGCCGTTCGCGATCGCGCGCAGCACGAGGTCGCGCGCGATGCCCGTGCCGCCGATCATCTCGGCGACGATCGCGATCGACGGATCATCGACGACCGCGTTGAAATCGTCGGTGATCTGCGCAGCGCCGGCATCGCCGCCGAGCGCAGCCAGCGCCTTGGCCGGGTTGCGCACCGCAATGCGCGTCACCTCGATGCCGCGCCCCGCGCGTCGCTTGATTTCTTCCTGGTTGCGGCCCAGCACCGTGAAGGTGCCGCTGCCCACCGTGCCGAAGCCCAACAGGCCAACTTTGATCGGTTCCATGCTGCGTGTGATCGATGATTAAGAAGTAGTGAGTGCCGTGTGGTCCTGCCGCTCAGGCCGAATGGCGCTTGCGGTAGCCGTCGAGGAAGCGTGCGATCCGGTTGATCGAATCGGTCAGGTCGTCGAGGTTCGGCAGGAAGACCACGCGGAAGTGGTCCGGCGTCGTCCAGTTGAAGCCCGTGCCCTGCACGAGCAGTACGCGCTCCTCGAGCAACAGGTCGAGAATGAACTGCTGGTCGTTCTGGATCGGATAAAGCTTCGGGTCGAGGCGCGGGAACATGTACAGCGCGGCCTGCGGCTTCACGCAGGTCACGCCCGGGATCGACGTGAGCATGTCGTATGCGAGTTCGCGCTGCTTGTACAGGCGTCCGCTCGGCATGATCAGCTCGTTGATGCTCTGGTAGCCGCCGAGCGCCGTCTGGATCGCGAACTGCCCGGGCACGTTCGCACACAGGCGCATCGACGACAGGATGCCGAGCCCCTCGAGGTAATCCTTCGCGCGCCGGCGGTTGTCGCCGCCGAGGCCCGACACGGCCATCCAGCCTGCGCGGTAGCCGCACGAGCGATAGCTCTTCGACAGGCTGTTGAACGTGACGGTGATCACGTCCTCCGACAGCGAACCCAGCGCCGTATGCTCGAGGCCGTCGTAGACGATCTTGTCGTACACCTCGTCGGCGAACACGATCAGCCCGTGCTGGCGCGCGATCTCGAGCAGTTCGAGCAGCAATTCGTCCGAATAAAGCGCGCCCGTCGGGTTGTTCGGGTTGATCACGACGATCGCCTTCGTGTTCGGCGTGATCTTGCGGCGGATGTCGTCGAGATCGGGCATCCACGCGTTCTGCTCGTCGCAGATGTAATGCACCGGCGTGCCGCCCGACAGGCTGACCGCCGCCGTCCACAGCGGGTAGTCGGGCGCAGGCAGCAGCACCTCGTCGCCGTCGTTCAGGAGCGCCTGGGTCGCCATCACGATCAGCTCGGACGCGCCGTTGCCGATGTAGATGTCGTCGAGGCCGACGCCCACGACGCCCTTTTCCTGCGTGTAGTGCATCACGGCCTTGCGCGCCGAGAACACGCCCTTCGAATCCGAATAGCCGGACGACGTCGGCAGGTTGCGGATCATGTCCTGGATGATCTCGTCCGGCGCATCGAAACCGAACGGCGCGAGGTTGCCGATGTTCAGCTTGATGATGCGGTGGCCTTCTTCCTCGAGGCGCTTCGCGTGCTCGAGCACCGGGCCACGGATGTCGTAGCAGACGTTGAGCAGCTTGTTCGACTTCTGAATCGGTTTCACGACGACACGGTTCCTGGGTTGGCCTTGCGGCCGGGGGGACGGGATCAAAACTGGAAAGCGGCCGGTCTGTGCGCGCTGTCTAGACTGGGGAAAAGCGGGCGGTCGGGCGCGGCTTGTGGCGACGCGCGACGCAAGTGGCGCCCGGGGGCGACCAAAAAGTTATAATTTAGCGGATTTTGGCCGACTTTCGCAATGCACCATAGCCGCGCCGGGCCCACGCCGTCAGGCATCCCGCGTGCCCGGGCAAGCGAAACCGGCCCTCCGGGCCCCTGTGGCCCTGCGACACATTCCCCTACGGAACCGCGGAATACCGATTTGAAACTGCACCAGGACACGAGCGGCGCGCTCAACACCGTCACCGGCTACGGCCCCGATTATGTCGACGTCAATCTCGAACGCCATGAAACGAGCGTCATCGTGCTGCCCGGCGCGCCGGTCCAGATGTGGCCGGTGTCGTCGTTCGACGCGCTCGCGCCCGAGCATTTCGCGATGCTGCTCGACCCGACGCCCGAACTCGTCATCTTCGGCAGCGGCGCACGGCTGCGCTTCCCGCACCCGCGGCTCGTCGCGGCGCTCACGGCCAAGCGGATCGGCGTCGAGACGATGGATTTCCAGGCTGCCTGCCGCACCTACAACATCCTGATGGCCGAAGGCCGCAAAGTCGCCGCCGCGCTCTTAATTGAACGTTAATCCCCGATGCGGTAAAACTCGGGCCGGCGCAGCGGGTCGATCCCCCGGATCGGCCCGGCCAGGCCGCCCGCCCCCGGCGCAACCCGCCGGCGGCCCGTCACAACAACCAACAGGCTGAAAATCCATGAACGATACGCCGTCGAGGCTACCGCTCAACCGCATCACGCTCGTCCTCCTCGTCGTCGCGCTCGCGATCGTCTGGTTCGCGCCGCTCGGGCTGCGCCACCTGATCCCGAGCGACGAAGGCCGCTACGCGGAAATGGCGCGCGAGATGTTCGTCACCGGCGACTGGATCACGCCGCGCTACAACGGCTACAAGTACTTCGAGAAGCCGCCGCTGCAGACCTGGATGAACGCGCTCACGTTCGCGTGGTTCGGCATCGGCGAATGGCAGGCGCGCCTCTACACGGCCCTCGCGAGCTTCGCCGGCGTGCTGCTGGTCGGCTTCACGGGCGCGCGCCTGTTCAACCCGCTGTCGGGCTTCCTCGCCGCCGTCGTGCTCGCGGCGTCGCCGTACTGGAACCTGATGGGCCACTTCAACGCGCTCGACATGGGCCTTGCGTTCTGGATGGCGCTGTCGCTGTGCTCGCTGCTGCTCGCGCAACGGCCCGGGCTGCGCCCGGCCGCGGCGCGCGGCTGGATGTGGGCGTGCTGGGCCGCGATGGCGTTCGCGGTGCTGTCGAAGGGCCTCGTCGGCCTGATCCTGCCCGGCGCCGTGCTCGTGCTCTATACGTTGATCGCGCGCGACTGGGCGCTCTGGAAGCGCCTGTACCTGGTGAGCGGCCTCGTGATCTTCTTCGCGATCGTCACACCGTGGTTCGTGCTCGTCCAGCAGCGCAACCCCGAGTTCTTCAACTTCTTCTTCATCGTCCAGCAGTTCCGCCGGTACCTGACCCCGGAACAGAACCGTCCGGGCCCGCTCTACTACTTCGTGCCCGTGCTGCTGGTCGGCTTCCTGCCGTGGCTGTCGGTTGCGTGGCAGAGCATCCGCCATGCACTGCGGATGCCGCGCCAGCCGAACGGCTTCTCGCCGATGCTCGTGCTGCTGATCTGGAGCGCATTCATCTTCCTGTTCTTCAGCGCGTCGCATTCGAAGCTGATCTCGTACGTGCTGCCGGTCGCGCCGGCGCTCGCGCTGATCATCGGCGCGTACCTGCCGCTGATGACCGCCGACCGCTTCCGCCGCCACCTGCTCGGCTACCTCGTGTTCTTCGTCGCCGCAGCGTTCGGGATCATCTTCCTCGCGTACCAGGGCGATGCCCGCACGCCGAACGCGCTGTACCGCGCGTTCCAGATGTGGCTGTACGCGGGCCTCGCGGTCGCGGCCGCGCTGACGCTCGCGGCCGCCTGGCTGAACCGCCGCACGGGCGTCGCCGCCGCGCTTGCCGCGTTCGGCGCCGCGTGGCTCGCCTTCGGCACGATCGGCGGCACCGGGCACGACGAGTTCGGCCGCTACAGCTCGGGCGCGCTGCTCGCGCCGACGGTGCGCGCCGAGCTGGCGAAACTGCCGCCCGACACGCCGTTCTACTCGATCGAGATGCTCGATCACACGTTCCCGTTCTATATGGGCCACACGACGATCATGGTCCAGCGCCAGGACGAGCTCGGGTTCGGCATCTCGATGGAGCCGAACAAGTGGATTCCGACCGTCGACGAATGGATCACGCGCTGGAAGCAGGAAACCCATGCGCTCGCGATCATGCCGCCCGGCCAGTACGACGCCCTGGTCAAGCAAGGCGTGCCGATGCGCGTGATTGCGCGCGACAACCGTCGCGTGATCGTCGAGAAACCGCAATCGTAAGGACGCCCATCGCATGAATCCCGTTTCGCTCGTCTGCATCGTCACCGGCGTGATGCTCAACGCCGTTGCGCAACTGCTGCTGAAGGCCGGCGTCAACGCCGTCGGGCACTTCGAATTCAGCCGTGCGAACATCATCCCGGTCGGGCTGAAGATCGCCACCCAGCTGCCGATCATCGGCGGCCTCGGCTGCTACGTGCTGAGCGTCGTGGTCTGGATCCTCGGGCTGTCGCGGGTCGACGTGTCGATCGCGTACCCGATGCTGTCGCTCGGCTACGTCGTCAACGCGTTCGCGGCCTGGTACCTGTTCGGCGAGGTGCTGTCGGTTCAGCGGCTCGTCGGCATCGGCATCATCCTGATCGGCGTGCTGGTGCTCGCGCGAAGCTGAGCATGCCCCGCCGCGTTAAGCGTCCGCCTACAAAAAATCACGGTGCGTTTCCGCCAACCGGTGTTTAATGCCGGTTTCGGCCGGGATCGCCCGACCCTTTTATTACACGCCATTACAGGCCAAAGCGTACATGAGCCAGACTACCGCTCCGTTTCTGCCGTTCACCCGCCCCGAGATCGATGAGGAAACCATCCAGGGCGTCGTCGAAGTGCTGCGTTCGGGCTGGATCACCACGGGCCCGCAAAGCCAGAAATTCGAAGCGGCGCTGTCCGAATACTGCGGCGGCCGTCCCGTCCGCGCGTTCAACTCGGGCACCTGCACGCTCGAGATCGGCCTGCGCATCGCGGGCGTCGGCCCCGGCGACGAGGTGATCACGACGCCGGCGTCGTGGGTCTCGACCAGCAACGTGATCCTCGAGACGGGCGCGACGCCCGTGTTCGCCGACATCGATCCCGTCACGCGCAACATCGACCTCGACAAGCTCGAGCAGGCGATCACGCCGCGCACGAAGGCGATCATCCCGGTGTTCCTGTCCGGCCTGCCGGTCGACATGGACCGCCTGTACGCGATCGCGCGCGCGCACAAGCTGCGCGTGATCGAGGACGCCGCGCAGGCGTTCGGTTCGACGTGGAACGGCAAGCGCATCGGCGCGATCGGCGACATCGTGTCGTTCAGCTTCCACGCGAACAAGAACCTCACGACGATCGAAGGCGGCGCGCTCGTGCTGAACAACGAGGAAGAAGCGACGCTCGCGCAGAAGTACCGGCTGCAGGGCATCACGCGCACGGGCTTCGACGGGATGGACTGCGACGTGCTCGGCGGCAAGTACAACCTGACCGACGTCGCCGCGCGCGTCGGCCTGGGCCAGCTGCCGCACCTCGAACGCTTCACCGCCCAGCGCCGCGCGCTCGCACGCGCGTATTTCGCCGCATTCGACGGCAGCGCGGCCGTGAAGCTCGGCGTCGGCCTGCCGGTCGCCGAATTCGAGAACGGCAACTGGCACATGTTCCTGATCACGCTGCCGCTCGAGCGGCTGACGATCACCCGCGCCGAGTTCATGGCGCAGATGAAGGAACTCGGCATCGGCACGGGCATCCACTACCCGGCGATCCATCTTTTCACGCTGTACCGTGCGCGCGGCTTCAAGGAGGGCATGTTCCCCCACGCCGAACGGTACGGCGCGTCGACCGTCACGCTGCCGCTCTTCACGCAGATGACGGAAGGCGATGTGCGTCGCGTGGTCGACGCCATCAACCAGATTTGCGAACAATACGGAAATTAAGCGTACATGAGTCACCTTGAAGCACGCGCCGGGCATCCGGGCGCCGGGCACCTGGACGCAGGCCGTCCCGAAGTATCGGTCATCATCCCCGTGTACAACGAGGAAGACGGCCTCGCCGCGCTGTTCGCGCGGCTGTATCCGGCGCTCGACGCACTCGACACGTCATACGAAGTGATCCTGATCAACGACGGCAGCCGCGACCGCTCGGCCGCGATGCTCGCCGATCAGTTCCACGTGCGTCCCGACACGACGCGCATCGTGCTGCTCAACGGCAACTACGGCCAGCACATGGCGATCCTCGCCGGCTTCGCGCAATCGCGCGGCGAGATCGTCATCACGCTCGACGCCGACCTGCAGAACCCGCCCGAGGAAATCGGCAAGCTGATCGCGAAGATGCGCGAGGGCTACGACTACGTCGGCTCGATCCGCAAGCAGCGCCAGGACAGCCTGTGGCGGCGCAAGGCGTCGCAGATGATGAACCGGCTGCGCGAGCGCATCACGCGCATCAAGATGACCGACCAGGGCTGCATGCTGCGCGCGTACAGCCGCCGCATCATCGATACGATCAACGTGTGCGGCGAAGTCAACACGTTCATCCCCGCGCTTGCCTATACGTTCGCGCAGAAGCCGACCGAAATCGAGGTCGCGCACGAGGAGCGCTTCGCCGGCGAATCGAAGTACTCGCTGTACAGCCTGATCCGGCTGAACTTCGACCTCGTGACGGGCTTCTCGGTCGTGCCGCTGCAGTGGCTGTCGTTCATCGGCGTGATCCTGTCGCTCGGCTCCGCCGCGCTGTTCGTGCTGCTGCTCGTGCGACGCTTCATCGTCGGCGCGGAAGTGCAAGGCGTGTTCACGCTGTTCGCGATCACGTTCTTCCTGCTCGGCGTGATCATCTTCGCGCTCGGCCTGCTCGGCGAGTACGTCGGCCGCATCTACCAGCAGGTGCGCGCGCGGCCGCGCTACCTGATCCAGGCCGTGCTCGAGCAGCACGACGGCGTGCCGCCGGTGCCGGCCGGCGCGAACCGCACGGGAGCCGGGCAATGAAACCGCGCGCAGTCGTCTTCGCGTATCACAACGTCGGCGTGCGCTGCCTGCAGGTGCTGCTCGCGCGCGGCGTCGACGTCGCACTCGTCGTCACGCACGAGGACAACCCGAACGAGAACATCTGGTTCGGCAGCGTCGCATCGGTCGCCGCCGAGCACGGGATCCCGGTCGTCACGCCGGCCGATCCCGCCGATCCGGCGCTGCGCCGCGCGGTGTCCGACGCGCAGCCCGATTTCATCTTCTCGTTCTACTACCGTCACATGCTGCCGGTGGACCTGCTCGCGATCGCACCGCGCGGCGCGTACAACATGCACGGCTCGCTGCTGCCGAAATACCGGGGTCGGGTACCGACCAACTGGGCCGTGCTGAACGGCGAGACCGAAACCGGCGCGACGCTGCACGAGATGGCCGCGAAGCCCGACGCGGGCGCGATCATCGCCCAGACCGCGGTGCCGATCCTGCCGGACGACACGGCCACGCAGGTGTTCGACAAGGTCACGGTGGCCGCCGAGCAGACGCTCTGGCGCGTACTGCCCGCGCTGCTCGCGGGCGAGGCGCCGCACCTGCCGAACGATCTCGCGACCGGCAGCTACTACGGCGGGCGCAAGCCCGAAGACGGCCGCGTCGACTGGACGAAGCCGGCCGCGCAGGTCTACAACCTGGTGCGCGCGGTCGCGCCCCCGTATCCGGGCGCGTTCACGGACGTCGACGGCACGCGTTTCGTGATCGCGCGCGCGCGCCTCGCGGCGCCCGGCAGCGCGGCAGCGGCCGCCGCGGCAGATTTGCCGCCCGGCCTGCACGTAAGCGATAATGCGCTATTCGGCGTCTGCGGCGACAGCCGCGCTCTATCCATTCTCGAGCTGTGGCAGCAGCGCGACGGCAGCGAAACCGTCGTGACGCCCGCGGAATTCGCGCAGTTCATTCATTCTTCCCGTCATTCATGAAAGCAAAAAAAGTCCTGATCCTGGGTGTGAACGGCTTCATCGGCCATCACCTGTCGAAGCGCATTCTTGAAACCACCGATTGGGAAGTGTTCGGCATGGACATGCAGACCGATCGGCTTGGCGACCTCGTCAACCACGAGCGGATGCATTTCTTCGAAGGCGACATCACGATCAACAAGGAGTGGGTCGAGTATCACGTGAAGAAGTGCGACGTGATCCTGCCGCTCGTCGCGATCGCGACGCCCGCCACCTATGTCCAGCAGCCGCTGCGCGTGTTCGAACTCGACTTCGAGGCGAACCTGCCGATCGTGCGTTCGGCCGTCAAGTACGGCAAGCACCTCGTGTTCCCGTCGACCTCCGAGGTCTACGGCATGTGCTCGGACGAGCAGTTCGACCCGGATGCATCGGCCCTCACCTACGGCCCGATCAACAAGCCGCGCTGGATCTACGCGTGCTCGAAGCAGCTGATGGACCGCGTGATCTGGGGCTACGGGATGGAAGGCCTGAACTTCACGCTGTTCCGCCCGTTCAACTGGATCGGCCCGGGCCTCGACTCGATCTACACGCCGAAGGAAGGCAGCTCGCGCGTCGTCACGCAGTTCCTCGGCCACATCGTGCGCGGCGAGAACATCAGCCTCGTCGACGGCGGCTCGCAGAAGCGCGCGTTCACCGACATCGGCGACGGCATCAGCGCGCTGATGAAGATCATCGAGAACAAGGACGGCGTCGCGTCGGGCAAGATCTACAACATCGGGAATCCGAAGAACAACTTCTCGGTTCGCGAACTCGCGCACAAGATGCTCGAACTGGCGGCGGAATTCCCCGAGTACGCCGATTCGGCCAAGCAGGTGAAGCTCGTCGAGACGACGTCCGGCGCGTACTACGGCAACGGCTACCAGGACGTGCAGAACCGCGTGCCGAAGATCGACAACACGATGCAGGAGCTCGGCTGGGCACCGCAGGCCACGTTCGACGACGCGCTGCGCAACATCTTCGAAGCGTATCGCGGCCACGTCGCCGACGCGCGCGCGCTCGTCGAGCAGCAAGGCTGAGCGGGACGTTCGCTTGGCTCGCATCGTCCTCAAGATCGACGTCGACACGCTGCGCGGCACGCGCGAAGGCGTGCCGAACCTCGCACGCATCTTCGACCGCTTCAGTGCGCGCGCGACCTTCCTCTTCAGCCTCGGGCCCGATCACACGGGCTGGGCGCTGCGGCGCGTGTTCCGCCCCGGCTTCCTGAAGAAGGTGTCGCGCACGTCGGTGGTCGAACACTACGGCGTGAAGCAGCTGATGTACGGCGTGCTGCTGCCGGGCCCCGACATCGGCCGCCGCGCGATCGCCGACATGCGCGCGATTCACGAGGCCGGCTTCGAATGCGGGATCCACACGTGGGATCACGTGTACTGGCAGGACAACGTCCGCGCGCGCGATCGCGACTGGACCGCGCGTGAAATGCAGAAGAGTCACGCGCGCTTCATCGAGATCTTCGGCGCGCCGCCCGTCACGCACGGGGCGGCCGGCTGGCAGATGAACGATTCCGCGTTCGAGCAGATCGACGCATGGGGGATGCGCTACGCATCCGACGGCCGCGGCCATTCGCCGTACCTCCCCGTCGTCAACGGCCGCACGCTGTCGCACGTGCAGATGCCGACCACGCTGCCGACGCTCGACGAAGTGCTCGGCATCGACGGCGTCGACACGCGCAACGTCGCCGCGCACATCCTCAAGTTCACCGAAACCAATCCGCACGACCAGGTGTTCACGCTGCATGCGGAACTGGAAGGCCAGAAGCTCGCGCCCGTGTTCGAGCAACTGCTCGCCGGCTGGCGCGCGCAAGGCCACACGTTTGCGACGATGGGCGACTACCACGCGACGCTGGACCGCGACTCGCTGCCATCGTACCCTGTCACGTGGGGCGAAATTCCCGGCCGCTCCGGCGAACTGATCGTCCAGCCCGACTGAGTTCGCGCGCGCCGGCGTCGCCCGCGCCGCCCATGCGGCGCGCTGCCGCGACGCCCCGCCGAACCGCGCCG
>NZ_QOBB01000123.1:0-21126 GCF_024704855.1 Burkholderia sp. HAN2018
CGTGCGAGCGGCAGCCCGCGCGCGGCAGCCGCGCCGGCGAGCTTGTGGATCAGCACGGTGCCGGCGATCCCGCGCCGCTGGCCGCGCTCGACGCGGCCGCGCAGCGAGACGTCGTCAGCGACGATCACCGTCTCGACCGGAATGCCTTCCGCGCGCGCGAGCTCGGCGGCGAGCCCGAAATTGAGCCGGTCGCCCGTGTAGTTCTTCACGATCAGCAGTGCGCCGTTCGGGCCCGCGCTGGCGCGGATCGCGGCGAGCACCGCGTCGGTGGACGGCGACGTGAACACTTCGCCGCAGACGGCCGCGCTCAGCATCCCTTCGCCGACATAACCGCCGTGCGCGGGCTCGTGGCCGCTGCCGCCGCCAGAGAGGACGGCGACGGGGCGCTGCGCCGGCTCGGGCAGCGGCTGGCGGACGAGCACGTGCTCGTCGCCGAGGATCGCGACATGCGGCGACTGCCGCGCGATGCCTTCCAGCATTTCTCGGACGACATCGGACGGGCGGTTGACAAGCTTTTTCATGGCGACGGGTTCCGGACGGGTGAACGAGGCACGGCCGGGCCCGCACGGGCGCCGGACGGCCTTTCGTGTTGCGGAGGATCGTGCGTGCGCCCTGTCGCCGGGCCCGGGCGGTCATGCAACGGACGACCGGATGCGGGAGGGGAACGAGGCGCGCGCCTCGCGCCACGATACATCAGGTTCGAACCTTGCCGCACGGATCGCGGCGCGAAACGCGCCGGAGCGGGGCGGCGGCGTGCTCCCATGCGCGGCTACTTCATTGCCGCGATCTCCTTCGCGCGAATCAGCCTGGCGCGCAGCACGTTGCGGCTGATGCCGAGCAGCCGTGCGGCCTGGATCTGGTTGCGGTGGCTGAATTCGAACGCGACGCGCATCACGGTGTCCTCGATGCGCTCGAACAGGTTGCCGTGATCCTCGTCGAACAGCGCACGCAGCGCGCGTTCGAGCGCAGCCTGCGCGCCGGTTGCCGGGTCGGGCTCCTGCGCCGGTGCATGCACGGCGGCCGTCGCGTCGGGCGACGCGAGATGCAGGTCGGCCTCCTGCAGTGCGTCGTGGCGGCTCACGAGCAGCGCGTGATGGATCACGTTCTCGAGTTCGCGGATATTGCCGGGCCAGCCGTATGCCTGGAGCCGGCGCTCGGCGCGCGGGTCGATGCTGCGCGGCCCGTAGCCGAGGCGGCTCCGGTAGTCGTCGAAGAAGTGGCGCGCGAGCGGCAGGATGTCGCCGGGGCGCTCGCGCAACGTCGGCACCGCGAGCTGCACGACGTTGAGCCGGTAGAACAGGTCGCCGCGAAACTGCCCGTGCGCGACGGCCTGCTGCAGATCGACGTTGGTCGCGGCAACCACGCGCACGTCGATCGGCACGCCCGCGCGCGAGCCGAGCCGCACGACCTCGCGCTCCTGCAGCACGCGCAGCAGCTTGACCTGCATCGACAGCGGCAGGTCACCGATCTCGTCGAGAAACAGCGTGCCGCCGTTCGCGGCTTCGAACCAGCCGGGCTTCGCGCTGAACGCGCCCGTAAACGCGCCCTTCTCGTGACCGAACAGTTCGCTCTCGACGAGCGTCTCGGAGAAGGCGCCGCAGTTCACCGCGACGAACGGCCCGTTGCTGCGGCGACTGAGGCCGTGCACGTGCCGCGCGATCAGTTCCTTGCCGGTGCCGGTTTCGCCGACGATCAGCACGTTCGCGTCGCTCGGTGCGACCAGGCGAATCCGTTCGAGGAGCGCGACCGAGCGCGGATCGACGAACACCTGCGCGCGGGCGCGAATGGATGTCGCCAGCGCGGGCCGGTCGGGCAGCGTGAGGACGGGCGCGGCGTCGGGCCACGCATCGGAAGGGGAGCGGTTCACGAGTAGAAGCCCGGCGTCGGCCAGGTTCGCTTGAGCGCCCATTCGCCGATCTCGCGAATCTTGTACGCGAGCGGATCGTGGAGCGTATGGGTGCGCAGGTTGCGCCAGTGCCGGTCGAGCCGCAGCGCGCCATGCGTCGCGCGTGCGCCGGCGACGTCGAACATGCGCGTGCAGAGATCGAGCCCGGTGCGGGTGGCCGACACCTTTGCAGCGGCCGTGGCGAGCGCGACCTCGCCGCGCTCCGCATGCGTGAGCGCCGCATCGCGCGCCCACGCGGCGTCGAGGCGATCCGCCGCGCGGTCGGCGAGCACGCGCGCGGCTTCGAGCCCGACCCAGAATTCGCCGTACTGGCCGAGGATGTACGGATCGTCGCCGGTGCTCGCGACCTGCGCGCCGGGCCACGGCCGTGCTTCGTGCAGCGTGTAGTGCCGCGCGTCGCTGAACGCGGCTTCGGCGATGCCGAGATACACGTTCGTCAGCACGAGCTGCGCGACGAGCGGGCGCAGGCACGCGAACGGCGTCGACAGCGGGCCGGGGTCCGTCAGCAGTTCGTGTTCCTCGACGCGCACTTTCTCGAACGTGACCGTGCCGCTGTCGGTCTGGCGCTGGCCGATGTTGTTCCAGTCGTCGGCGATCGAGATGCCGCTGCGCTGCGTCGGCACGGCCGCGATCAGGAACGCGCGCGTCTGCGCGTCGTGCGCGGACGCGATCAGCATCTGCGAATCGAGCGCCCCCGAACAAAAACTCTTCTGGCCGCTGAACTCGTGCCATGCGCCGCGCGAACGGCTGACCGTGCGTTCGTCGAGCGGATTCAGCGCATTGCCCCAGAACCACTGCTGGCGCGCGGTTCGCTCGAACCACGATTCCCACTGCGCGGGCGTGCCGAACAGCCGCACGGTTGCGAGCATCAGGTGATGGAAGCCGAATACGTGCGCGAGCGAACTGTCGGCGGCCGCGAGCACGCGGACCGCGTCGAACGTCGTGCGCCAGCTTGCGCCGAGGCCGCCGTAGGCGGCGGGGATGCTCAACGCGAGGAGGCCGCTGTCGCGCAACTGGTCGCGCTCGGCCTTCGGCGTGCCGCCCTGCTGGTCGCGTTCGGCCGCAGTTCGTGCAAAGCCGGCCGCCAGGCGCCCGGCGGTTTGCAGCGCGTCGGGAGGGGACGGTTCGTCGCGGGACGGCGCGACGACGCGCAGGCTTTCCGCGCGGGGCGATACGGAAATGGATGTCATGGCGATGAATGCGTCGGGTCGCTGCACGAAAACGGCCAGGCTGCATCGGGCGTTGCCGACCGGGTGCTGCGTGATCAGCAGAGTGTTCAACGTTTTGCGCAACGCGGGAAACATCGATTTCTGATAACCAATGCCGGATTGCTGCGCTGGACGCTGCGCGCCTGCCGGAATCCGTGCGGAAGCGGAAAAATGCGTCCGCCGCACACTGCGCTGCTGATTACGCAGCAGTGCATCAGCAGCGCTGTTTCCCCCAGTTCATCGTGCTGCGGAATATGGTTGTGATGCCGTGGCTGGCACGCTTATCAACGTGTGTCGATCGGCGGGCGCGCCACGACAGGCCGTCGATCGCGATGCATTTCGTCATGCAGACGATCGTTTTTCATCGCCGTCGTCGAAATGGCACGCTCCTTGCTGACCCATGACGTGGCGGGTGCATCGGCACCCGATTCGACAATGGGAATGCAACCGATGAGCAATGCAATCAACGTGGTCGCGATATCGGGCGGCCTGCAGCGGCCATCGCGCACGCTGGCGCTGACCGACGCGATTGTCGCGGCACTCGGCGCCGCGCTGCCGATCGACACGCGGCTGATCGAACTCGGCGAGATCGGCAGCCGGCTGGCCGGCGCGCTGACGCGCGCGCAGGTGCCGGCCGACCTCGACGCGCAGATCCGTGCGATCGAGACGGCCGATGCGCTCGTCGTCGCGAGCCCCGTGTATCGCGCGTCGTACACGGGCCTCTTCAAGCACCTGTTCGACCTTGTGCATCACGAGGCGCTGGTCGACGTACCCGTGCTGCTCGCCGCCACCGGCGGCAGCGAGCGTCATGCGCTCGTGATCGACCATCAGCTCCGGCCGCTGTTCAGCTTCTTCCAGGCACGCACGCTGCCGATCGGCGTGTATGCGTCCGAAAGCGATTTCGACCAGTACCAGATCGCGAGCCCGGCGCTGCGTGCGCGCATCGCGCTCGCCGTCGATCGCGCGGTGCCGCAGCTGCGCCCGCATGCGCTTTCCGTCGCGGCCGCCTAGGCCGCCTGCGTTTTCCCTTCCGACCAGGACACACTCATGAGCCATACCGACTCTTCCGCCGACGGCGTCAAGTTCGCCTACTGGGTGCCGAACGTCAGCGGCGGCCTCGTCGTCAGCACGATCGAGCAACGCACCGACTGGAGCCTCGAATACAACCAGCAGCTCGCACGCGCGGCCGAGGCGGCCGGCTTCGAGTACGCGCTGAGCCAGATCCGCTTCACGGCCGGCTACGGCGCCGAATACCAGCACGAGTCGGTGTCGTTCAGCCAGGCGCTGCTGCATGCGACGACGAAGCTCAAGGTACTCGCCGCGATCCTGCCGGGGCCGTGGCACCCGGCCGTGGTCGCGAAGCAGCTCGCGACGATCGATCACATCTCGAACGGACGCATCGCGATCAACGTCGTGAGCGGCTGGTTCAAGGGCGAATTCACCGCGATCGGCGAGCCGTGGCTCGAGCACGACGAACGCTACCGGCGCTCGAAGGAATTCATCCAGGCGCTGAAAGGCATCTGGACGCAGGACAACTTCACGTTCAAGGGTGATTTCTACCGCTTCAACGACTACACGCTGAGCCCGAAGCCGGTGCAGAAGCCGCATCCGGAAATCTTCCAGGGCGGCAGCTCGCGCGCGGCGCGCGACAACGCGGCGAGCGTGTCGGACTGGTATTTCACGAACGGCAATACGCCGGAGAACCTGAAGGCGCAGATCGACGACATCCGTGCGAAGGCGGCGGCGAACAACCATCGCGTGCGCATCGGCGTCAACGCGTTCGTGATCGCGCGCGATACGGAGGAAGAGGCGCAGGCCGTGCTCGACGACATCATCCGGCACGCGCACGTCGAGGCCGTGCACGCGTTCGGCGATGCGGTGAAGCAGGCCGGCAAGGCGTCGCCGGAGGGGGAGGGCAACTGGGCGAAATCGACGTTCGAGGATCTCGTGCAGTACAACGACGGTTTCCGCACGAACCTGATCGGTACGCCGCAGCAGATCGCCGAACGGATCGTCGCGCTGAAGGCGATCGGTGTCGATCTCGTGCTTGCGGGGTTCCTGCATTTCATCGAGGAGGTCGAGTACTTCGGCCAGCGCGTGCTGCCGCTCGTGCGCGAACTCGAGGCTCAACGGCAGGCGGTTGCCGCGTGACGCGGGGGCCGGTGCGCGGCGGGCACGTACACGTGCCGCGCACCGGCCGATCGAAGGGGCGACACCGGCGGTTCTCGCGGGTCGACCCGGTTTGGCGTTTCGGATATCGAAACAGGAGGTCGGCGGATGCTTCCCGGCGCCGCCGGCCGGTTCATGAGCTTTGCCGGAATCGACATGTCTACGGAAATCATCGAAGAAAACGTGCAACCACAAGCGGGCGCCAAGCCCGTTCCCGTCATCGGCTCGGATGCCGAGGCGCTCGACGTCGCGCGCCATGTCGCGGCGCGACTGGCCGAGCACGCCGCGCTGCGCGACCGCGAGCGGAAGCTGCCGTTCGACGAGATCGAACTGTTCTCGTCGAGCGGGCTGTGGGGCATCACCGTGCCGCGCGAATACGGCGGCGCGGAGGTGTCGAACGTGACGCTCGCGGAAGTGATCGCGATCGTTTCAGAGGCGGACCCGTCACTCGGCCAGATCCCGCAGAACCACTATTGCCTGATCGAGGACATCCGCCTCGAGGGCAGCGATGCGCAGAAGCGCTTCTTCTTCGATCTCGTCCTGAAGGGCACACGCTACGGGAACGCGTTTTCCGAAGCCGGTGGCAAGAACGTGCTCGATATCCGGACGCGCGTGCATCGCGACGGCGATGCGTTCGTGCTGAACGGCCGCAAGTTCTATTCGACCGGCACGCTGTTCGCGCACTGGATTCCGGTACTCGCGCTCGACGAGTCGGACCAGGCCGTGCTCGCCTTCGTGCGGCAGGGTGCGCCGGGGCTGACCGTCGTGGATGACTGGAGCGGCTTCGGGCAGCGCACGACCGCGAGCGGCACGGTGATCGTCGAGAACGTGCGTGTGAGCCCGTTCGAAATCTTCCATACGCAGCGTTCGTACGATCGCCCGACCTTCGCGGGCCCGTTCGCGCAGATCACGACCGCCGCGATCGACCTCGGGATCGCGCGCGCCGCGCTGCAGGACACGATCGCGTTCGTGCAGCAGCATGCGCGCCCGTGGATCGACAGCGGCGTCGAGCGCGCGAGCGAGGACCCGCTGACGGTCGCGCAGATCGGCGACATCGCGTACCGCGTGCACGCGGCCGAAGCGCTGCTCGCGCGCTCGGGCCGCTTTGTCGACGCGGCGAAGCGCGAGCCGGGCGAGGAAACGGTCGCGCAGGCCGCGATCGCGGTGGGCGAGGCGAAGATCGCGACGACCGAGGTCGCGCTGCTTGCCGCGAGCAAGCTGTTCGAGCTCGGCGGCAGCAAGTCGACGCTGGCGAAATACAACTTCGACCGCCACTGGCGCAACGCGCGCGTGCATACGCTGCACGACCCGGTGCGCTGGAAGTATCACGCGATCGGCAACTACTACCTCAACGGCGTGAAGCCCGCGCGCCATTCCTGGAACTGACCGGCTCGCGCCGGCCGCCGTCACCACCCTCACCATCACCACCACCACCGCCGCGGACGGCACGCACGCGGCGCCGCTTCATTCCTGACGAGGTCAATCGATGAGTCATCCAGCAAGCCCCGCGCAGGCACTGCCCGCGCAGCATGCCGCACCGCCGGCGGGCGGCCTGCGGCGCAACTACCTGAGCCTGCCCGAACTGATTGCGCAGTCGATCGGCCTCGTCGGCGTGTCCGGCGGGATCGGCGTGCTGATCCCCGCCGTCTTCGCGACGGCCGGCAACGGCACGTGGCTCGCGTACCTGTTCGCGATCGTCGCGCTGCTGTTTGCGTCGTGGAGCATCTCGGTGTTCGCGCGCGATTCGGCGTCGCCGGGGGCGCTGTATGCATACGTGTCGGCCGGCATCGGGCCGGTCTGGGGCGCGATCTGCGGCTGGTCGCTGCTGATTGCCTATGCGGTGGCCGCCGCGGGCATCCTGCAGGGGACGATCAACACGTTTCTCGTGCTGGGCCGCGAGACCGGGCTGCTCGGCGGCGCGACGCCGCTCGGCGCGGTGCTCGGGCTCACGGTCGTCACCGCGTTCGCCGCGTGGTACATCGCGTTTCGCGACATCCGGCTGTCCACGCGTTTCACGCTGTTCGTCGAACTCGCGACGCTGCTGCTGATCGCCGTCGTCGTGATCGGGACGATCGCGTTCGGCGGGCATCCGGTCGATCGCGCGCAACTGACGCTCGAAGGCGTGAAACCGACCCAGCTGCAGCTCGGGATGGTGCTCGCGTTCTTCAGCTTCACGGGGTTCGAGAGTGCGACCGTGCTCGGCGCGGAAGCGCGCGACCCGTTTCGCGCGATTCCGCGCGCGGTGCTGATCAGCGTCGTCGGGCCGGCGATCCTGTTCGTGATCGGTGCGTACGGGATGGTGAGCGCGTTCCACGGGCAGACGCCGCCGCTCGACCGGGTCGACGGCCCGCTCGCGGTGCTCGCGCATCGGCTCGGCGCCGGCTGGGTCGGCGTGCTGATCGACGCAGGCGTGGCGTTGAGCTTCTTCGCGGCGTTCTTTTCGTCGATCAATGCGGCGGCGCGGATCGTCTATACGTTCGGGCGGCAGGGCGTGCTGCATGCGTCGACGGGCCACGCACACGAGCGCAATGCGACGCCGCACGTCGCGGTGGCGCTGATCGCGGTGCTGGCGCTGGTCACCGCGCTGGTATTCACCGCGCGCGGCACCGCGCTACTCGATTCGTATGGCTATCTCAGCTCGATTGCCACGTATGGCTGGCTGCTTGCATACGTGCTGGTGGCGATCGGCGCGCCGCTCTATCTGCGCCGCCAGCGCCGGCTTCGCGCGCGGCATGTGGCGATCAGCGTCATTGCGGTCGTGCTGCTCGCGATTCCGCTGGCCGGCAGCGTGTATCCGGTGCCGGAGGGCGTGTATGCGTGGCTGCCTTATGTGTTCGTCGCGCTGCTGGCGATCGGGCTCGGGTGGTTCCTGGTGCTGCGCGTCCGGTTTCCGGAGCGGTTGCGCGAGCTGGAGGCCGAGTTGCTGACGAAGTGACGGGGCGCGCCGTCGGACTTCGGCGCGCCGGTCGGCTGGACGGTGCTTATTCGGTCAAGTCGAAATCTTCTTCGCGGCCGTTCAGTATCGCGGTCAGTGTCCGCAGCCCGGCATCGAGCTGGTCCATGGTCGGCGCGGCCAGTGCGAGCCTTACGGCGTTCGGTGCGTGGCCGGACGAGACGGCAAACGTGGTCGACGGCGTCAGCCCGATGTCGCGCCTGGCCGCGGCCGCGACCAACGCCTGTGAGCGCCAGTGCGCCGGCAAGGTCAGCCACAGGTGGTAGCACTTGCCGTTGGTCCGGATATCGAAACCCGCGAGACGATCGATTGCCAGCGCCTGGCGCTCGCTCGCATCGATGCGCTTGAGTTGCGCGAGCTCGGCCACGGTGCCGTCGCGCATCAACCGCTGCGCGGCCGCGAATGCGAATCCCGAGGCGGTCCACCCGCCCGAGCGTACCGATGCCATGACGCTTTCGCGTAGCCGCGGCGGCGGCACGATGAATCCCAGGGTCATGCCGGGCGTGACCTTCTTGGACAGGCTGTCAATCACGATGCAGGTGTCCGGAGCGAGCGCGGCCAGTGGCGGTTCGTCGCCGAGGAAGCCGTACACGTTGTCCTCGATGACGGGAATGTCGAGCTTTTCGACCACGCGTAACAGTTCGGCGCGACGCGCGGTGCTCATCGTCATGCCCAGCGGGTTCTGGATGGCCGGCTGGATATAGATTGCCGACAGCCTGGCTTCACGGTGCGCCTTTTGCACTGCGTCGGGACGCACGCCGTCATCGTCCATCGCCAGCGGTACCAGCGAGATGCCCAGTTTGGCGGCGATGCCCTTGATGAACGGGTAGGTCAGCGCTTCCACGCCGCAGCGCCCGCCGGTCGGAACGACCGCGGCCACGGCTGCGGCAATGCTTTGCCGCCCGTTGCCGGTAAACACGAGCTGGTCCGGCGACGGCGACCATTCCGGTTGCGACAGATAGGCGGCGGCTACGTTTCTGATGGCCGCGGTGCCGATACTGGTGGCCTCGCGCAGCGCGGCATCGAGTTCCGCCGGTCGGTGCAATCCGCTCAGGCTTCGTGCAATCAACGCCGTTTGATCGGGGACGCTCGGATAGTTGAACTCGAGATCGATCCGTACGCCGCGCGGTTCCCCGGGCGCCGCCGCCCCGCGCCGCGTCTCGCCCGACACGAAGGTGCCGCGGCCGACTTCACCTACCACCAGCCCGCGTCGCAACAGCTCCGTGTAGACCCGGCCCGCCGTCGATGCGGCGATTGCATGCTGGTCGGCGAAAAGACGCTGGGGAGGCAGGCGATCGCCGGGCGCCAGTGTGCCGTCGGCGATTTGCGCGGCAATCGCGTCGGCCAGTTGCAGATACTCGGATTTGGACATGGATTGCACCGATAACAATGATTATTGAACCGAGGGCAATGTTTTTATTGCACTGAGATATGCGGCGGTGCATTCTGATTTCGTCGAGTCGATTGTACCGGGGCTGCAACGCTTGTACGACTCGGGCTGCAGGCAGCGCACCTGACCGGCGCACTGCATCGCCCCGGCATACCCATTGGAGAGGCAGTATGCATGGAACGCGTTCAACCCTGATCGCTCGCATGGCGGCGACGCAGCTACGGGCCGGCTCGCGGCAGCCCGCCGTGTGGCGTTCCGTGTCGGTGAGTCGGTCATGACGGCCGCACCGGTCGCGGTGGGGCTGCAACTGACGCTGACCACCATCCTGATCGCGTTCGCGGGCGTGTTCGTGATCGCGTTCATGCGCGGCGCGTTCGGCGGTGGATTCGCGATCATCGGCATACCTCTGCTGTCGCTCGTGATGGACCCGGTGACCGCCGGCGGTCTGCTCGCTCCGCTGTTCATCGCGATGGATCTGTTCGCGCTGCGGTACTGGAAGCCTTCGACGTGGTCGAAGCCGGATCTCGTTCTGCTGCTGCCCGGGCTGGTGATGGGTATCGGATGCGGCTATCTGGCATTTCGGTTTCTCGACCATCGGGCCATCGAACTCCTGATGGCGGCGGTCACGCTGATATTCGTCGGCCTGTGGGTGGCTGGCGGCGCGCAGCTGACGGTCCGTCCGCGTTCGCGACCGAAGGCCGTGACCGCCGGTCTCGCGTCGGGCGTCACGACGATGGTCGCGCATTCGGGCGGGCCGCCGCTCGCGATGTACCTGCTGCCGCTCGGTCTCAGCAAGGAGATGTACGCGGGAACGACGAGTCTTTTCTTTACCGTGGGCAACGCGCTCAAGGCGGTGCCCTGGATGCTGATCGTGCGGCCGACCATGAACGTCTGGGCATTGATGGCGGTCTGCCTGCTCGCCGTTCCGGCCGGCGTGATATTGGGCTGGCGGCTGCACGGCAGGCTGGACCAGCGCCTGATCTATCGGATCTGCTACGGATTGCTGGCGGT
This sequence comes from Burkholderia sp. HAN2018, assembly GCF_024704855.1. Taxonomy (NCBI): domain Bacteria; kingdom Pseudomonadati; phylum Pseudomonadota; class Betaproteobacteria; order Burkholderiales; family Burkholderiaceae; genus Burkholderia; species Burkholderia sp. HAN2018. The sequence continues at coordinate 10,638 of NZ_QOBB01000123.1, forward strand.
GACCGCGCTGAAACTCTTCTGGGACGGCGTTTCCGGCTATCTCGCGTGAAGCGGGCGCACTGGCGCCCGTTCCCGGTGCCAGTGCGAAGTTCTTGCGAACGACCAGTAATCAGTAGTGCAGATGTCGTTCATCCGACCAACAGGAGCGTGTATGTCGACTGATACTTCTTTGCGGACGCCGTCGCGGCGTCATTTCATGGGCGTTGCCCGACCGGCCGACGGCGACGCGTCCGCCGTGCGCCCGCTGCGGGTGCATGCGCCGGACGTGCAACTTGCCGAGCTGCGGCGGCGGATCAACGCAACGCGCTGGCCCGAACGGGAAGCGGTCGCCGACGCATCGCAGGGCGTGCCTCTCGAGACGATGCAGAAACTCGCGCGCTATTGGGCGACCAGACTACGACTGGCGCAAGGTCGAAGCGACGCTGAACGCACTTCCGCAGTTCGTCACCCGGATCGATGGGCTCGACATTCATTTCATCCACGTTCGCTCGAAACATCCGGATGCGTTGCCCGTCATCGTCACGCACGGATGGCCCGGCTCGATCATCGAGCAACTGAAGATCATCGGGCCGCTGACCGATCCGACGGCCCATGGCGGCACGGCATCGGACGCGTTCGACGTGGTGATTCCATCGTTGCCGGGCTACGGGTTCTCGGGCAAGCCCGCTGCGACCGGCTGGGATCCCGTGCGCATTGCGCGCGCGTGGATCGTCCTGATGAAACGCCTCGGATACCGGCGTTACGTGGCGCAGGGTGGCGACTGGGGTAATGCCGTGACCGAGCAGATGGCGCTGATCGCGCCGCCGGAGCTCGTCGCGATTCACACGAACATGCCGGCCACGGTGCCGGACGATATCGCGAAGGCACTCAAGTCCGGTGAGCCCGCGCCCGCCGGTTTGCCGCCGGACGAACGGCACGCGTACGAGCAGCTCGATCGTTTCTACAGGCACGGCCTCGGTTATGCGCAGGAAATGGCGAACCGCCCGCAGACGCTATACGGCATCGAGGATTCACCGGTCGGACTCGCAGCATGGATGCTTGACCACGACGCGAGCGGCCTCGCGCTCATCGCGCGCGTTTTCGATGGCCATACCGAGGGACTGACGCGCGACGACGTGCTCGACAACGTCACGCTCTACTGGCTGACCCGCACGGGCGTCTCGTCGGCGCGCCTGTACTGGGAGAGCAAGCTCGAATTCTTTGCGCCGAAGCATGTGACTATCCCGGTGGCCGTGAGCGTGTTTCCGGATGAAATTTACGCCGCGCCGAAGCGTTGGGCGCAGGCCGCGTATCCGAAACTGATTCACTACAACCGTTTGCCCAGTGGCGGGCATTTCGCAGCCTGGGAGCAGCCGAATGCGCTGTCGGAAGAACTGCGTGCGAGCTTCCGGTCACTGCGCTGAACGCGTTCGCCCGACCGTATGATTCGCGGATCACGCCACACCTGCCATCCTCGACGCATCGACCACCATCTGCACGCCGAGCCCGCCGAGGACGAGCCCCATCGCCCAGCGCTGGGCGAGCAGCAGCGTCGGGCGCCCGTGCAGGAACTTCGCGATGCTGCTGGAACAGATCGCCACCGTCCCGTTCGCGCAGGCGAATGCGGCGATCAGCAGCGAACCGAGAAACAGCGACTGGCCGAGCACGCTGCCGTTCCGGTAGTCGATGAACTGCGGCAGCAACGAAATGAACAGCATCGCGAGCTTCGGGTTCAGCACGCTGGTCGTCGCGCCCATCGCGAGCAGCCGCAGCGGCCGCTCGCTGGGCAACGCCCGCACCTCGAACGGCGAGCGGCCGCCGGGCCTGACGGCCTGCCATGCGAGATACAGCAGGTACGCCGCACCGACCACGGCCAGCCCGCTGCCCGCATAGGGCACGCTCATGAACAGCGTCGTGATGCCGAACGCCGCGCCGAACATGTAGAACAGGTACCCGATCATCACGCCACCGAGTGAAATGAGCCCTGCCGTGCGGCCCTGCGCGATCGAGCGCGACATCACGTAGACCATGTTCGGCCCGGGCGTGACCGCGAGCATGCCGCCGATGACGAGAAACCCGTAGAGCGATCCGGACGTATGCATGTCTGACGATTCCTGCAACGAGTGAGTGCTGACGGGAATCATTGTCCGATCGTGGAGGCGAACAGTAAAACGGGATAAACTGAATCGATTGATCAGTTTTTCTGAATACGATGAAAAAGCTCGACCTCGATGTGCTCGCGATGGTGGTGGCCGTCGCCGAATCCGGATCGTTCGCTCAGGGCGCGCAGGCCGTGCACCGGTCGCCGTCGGCGGTGAGCATGCAGATCAAGGCGCTGGAAGATGCGCTCGGCAAGCCGCTCTTCATCCGCGACACGCGCAACGTGACGCCGACCGGCGAAGGCACGATGCTTGCCGAATACGGCCGCCGGATGCTGGCGATGCGCGACGAGGCCTGGGCGTCGGTCGTGCGCCCGGAGATTCGCGGCCGCGTGACGATCGGCGTGCCCGACGACTACATTTCGTCGCTGCTGCCGCAGGTGCTCGGCAAGTTCGCCGCGATGCATCCGCGTGTGGAAGTGCGCGTGATCGGTCAGCCTAGCAGCGCGCTCGTGCCGATGCTGAAGGACAACACGGTCGACCTCGCGTGCCTCACGCGGATCAAGGGCGTGACCGGCGAGCTGATCCGGCTCGAACCGCTCGTGTGGGCCGGGTCGCCGAAACGCAACGTATGGGAGGAGCGGCCGCTGCCGGTGGCCTTTTTCACGCACGGCGGCAGCATGGCGCGCGATCAGGCGGTCAAGGCGCTGAACCGGCGGAAGATCCCGTACCGGATGTCCTACGAGAGCCCGAGCCACCTCGGCCTCCTCAGCATGGTGGAGGCCGGGCTCGCGGTCGCGCCGCTGGCGCGCTGCTGCATTCCCGATCATCTCGTGCAGCTGTCGGAAAGCCACGGGCTGCCGCCGCTGGGCGAACTCGAGGTCGTGCTCGCGCGCAGCGCGCAGTCCGCGCGCCCGCCGTGCGACTACCTGGCCGAGCAGATTCTCGGCGAATGGCGTACCTGAACGCGGGCAGCCCGCCGGCGGCCGTGTTTCAGCACGACTTCAGCAGCCATTCGCGGAACGCGACGAGCGACGGCAGTGTCTCGTTCCCCGGCGGATAGACGAGGTAGTAACTGCGCTGGCTGGTGATCGCGTCGCCGATCGACACGAGTTCGTTGCGGCCCAGCTCGTCTTCCACCAGCACCTTCGGCACCAGCCCGATCCCCATCCCGGCCCGCACGGCCTGGATCAGGTGCGACGTCAGCTCGAAGCTCGGGCCGATGCGCATCTGCCGATGGTCGAGCCGATAGTGCGAAAACCACTCGGCCCACGCCTGCTGGTTGCTCGTCACGCCGAGCAGCGTCTGTTTTGCGGCCCACGCCGGCGAACGCGCATCGGCCTTGCGGCGGCTGCCGGTGTCCGGCGGCGCGATCGCGATCAGGAACTCGTTGTACAACCGGTGCGCGTGCAGGCCCGGCCAGTCGCCCGCGCCGACGGTGATGGCCGCATCGAGGTCGTCGTTGAGGAAATCGATGGTGCCGATCCGCGAATGGAGGTGCACGGTCACGCCCGGATGCGCGGTGTAGAAGTCGTGCAGGTGCGGCAACAGCCATTTCGAGCCGAACGTCGGCAAGGTGGCGAGCCGCAGCGTGCCGGCGCCCGCCTGGTGGGACATCGCCTGCAGCGTCGCACCGCGGATGCGCCCCAGTGCGCCGCTCAGCTCGGCGAAGTAGCGGCGCCCGACCTCGGTCAGCTTCACGGAGCGGCCCTCGCGCCGGAACAGCGGCACGCCGAGTTGATCCTCGAGCGTCTGGACTTGCCGGCTGATCGCGCTCTGGCTCAGCGACAGCTCCTCGGCCGCGCGCGTGTAGCTTTCATGCCGCGCGGCGGCCTCGAACACGAGCAGCAGCGACATGGACGGGGTGAGACGACGGTAATTCATGAGTTTTATGCAATATTCGCCGGGTGAGAATTCGTTTGTTTCTCACGGAAATTCCAAAGATACTGGAATTCCCGGTCACGCGGAAACTTGCCAAAAAATCATGTTTCGGAGCGCGCGAACCGGCCGGCTCCACCCACACTGCGCTTTTGCCCCATGTCGATCGCCTCGTTGCCCCGTCCCGCCCGCCCGCCCGCGAATGCGTACCGTGACTTTCTCGCCGCGCTGCGGGCCGCCGGATTCGCCGGGGAGATCCGCGCGGACCATGCGAACCGGACGGTGCAGGCCACCGACAACTCGATCTACCAGCGCCTGCCGCAAGCGGTGATCTGCCCCGCGCATGCCGACGACGTCCAGCTGCTGGCACGGCTGCTCGCCGAGCCCGCGCATCGCGACGTCGCGGTGGCCGCGCGCGGCGGCGGCACGGGCACCAACGGGCAGTCGTTGACCGATGGCGTGGTCGTCGACCTGTCGCGGAACATGAACCGGATCCTCGAAATCGACGTCGAGCGCCGCTGGGTGCGCGTGCAGGCGGGCGTCGTCAAGGATCAGCTCAATGCGGCGCTGAAGCCGCACGGGCTGTTTTTCGCGCCGGAACTGTCGACGTCGAACCGCGCGACCGTCGGCGGGATGATCAACACCGACGCGAGCGGGCAGGGCAGCTGCACGTACGGCAAGACGCGCGATCACGTGCTCGAACTGGATTTCGTGCTGATGGGCGGCGAGCGGCTGCACAGCGACGCACTCGATGACGAAGAACTGGAGCGCCGCTGCGCGCGGCAGGACCGCATCGGCAAGGTCTATCGCACCGCGCGACGCATCAGCGACGACAAGGCCGCGCTGATCGAAGCGAAGTTTCCGAAGCTCAACCGCTGCCTGACCGGCTACGACCTCGCGCACCTGCGCGAACCCGACGGCCGCTTCAACCTGAACAGCGTGCTGTGCGGCGCCGAAGGTTCGCTCGGCTTCGTTGTCGAGGCGAAACTCAACGTGCTGCCGATCCCGAAGTATTCGGTGCTGGTCAACGTGCGCTACGCGGGTTTCATGGATGCGCTGCGCGACGCGCGCGCCCTGCTCGCGCACGAGCCGCTGTCGATCGAGACGGTCGACTCGAAGGTGCTGATGCTCGCGATGAAGGACTTCGTATGGAGCAGCGTCGCCGAGTATTTTCCGCAGGACGACGCGCGTCCGACGCTCGGCATCAACCTGATCGAATTCAGCGGCGACGACGCGGACGACGTCGACGCACGCGTGCGTGCGTTCGTCGAGCATCTGCGCACCGATAGCGGCGTGGAGCGCCTGGGCCACACGCTCGCGGCCGGCGACGACGCGGTGAAGCGCGTGTATGCGATGCGCAAGCGCGCGGTCGGCCTGCTCGGCAACGTGCAGGGCGAGGCGCGCCCGCAGCCGTTCGTCGAGGACACCGCGGTGCCGCCCGAGAACCTCGCCGCGTACATCGCCGAATTCCGCGCGCTGCTCGACGGTCACGGGCTGCAATACGGGATGTTCGGCCACGTCGACGCGGGCGTGCTGCACGTGCGCCCGGCGCTCGACATGAAGGACCCGAAGCAGGCGGCGCTGGTGCGGCCCGTGTCGGATGCGGTGGCCGAGCTCACGCAGCGCCACGGCGGCCTGCTGTGGGGCGAGCACGGCAAGGGCGTGCGCTCCGAATATGCGCCGGCGTTCTTCGGCGAGCTGTATCCGTCGCTGCAGCAGCTGAAGGCCGCGTTCGATCCGCACAACCAGTTCAACCCGGGCAAGATCGCGACGCCGCCGGATCACACGATGCGGCTGCTGAAGATCGACGAAGTGCCGACGCGCGGCGACCACGACCGGCAGATCGACGAGCGCGTGTGGCAGAGCTACGGCACGGCGATGCACTGCAACGGCAACGGCGCGTGCTACAACTTCGATCCGGACGACGCGATGTGCCCGTCGTGGAAGGCGACGCGCGAACGCGTGCAGTCGCCGAAGGGGCGCGCGTCGCTGATGCGCGAATGGCTGCGCCTGCAAGGGCAGGCCGGCGTCGACGTCGTCGCGGCCGCGCGCGCACGGCAGCCGTTCCTGCGCGGCCTGGCCGCGCGCTGGCGCAACAGCCGCGCGGCGCGCAACGGCGAGGCCGATTTCTCGCACGAGGTGTACGACGCAATGGCCGGCTGCCTCGCGTGCAAATCGTGCGCCGGGCAGTGCCCGGTCAAGGTCAACGTGCCCGAATTCCGCTCGAGGTTTCTCGAGCTGTATCACCAGCGCTACCTGCGGCCGGTACGCGACTACCTGATCGGCTCGCTCGAATTCACGATGCCGTGGATGGCGCGCGTGCCCGCGCTGTACAACGGGCTGATGCGCGCCGGTTGGGTGCGCACGCTGCTCGAGCGGCACGTCGGCATGGTCGACAGCCCGCTCCTGAGCCGCTTCGATCTCGCGGCCGTGATCCGCGAATGGCGCGTGAAGCCGGCCGACCCGCGGGCGCTCGCCGCGCTGAGCGACGCGCAGCGCGCACGCAGCGTCGTCATCGTGCAGGACACGTTCACGCGCTATTTCGATACCGAGCAGCTGGCGGCGCTGATCGAGCTGGCGGCGCGCACGGGTTTTCAGGTGTGGCTTGCGCCGCTCGCGCCGAACGGCAAGGCGCTGCACGTGCAAGGCTTCTTGCGCGCGTTCGAGAAGACGGCGATCCGCAATGCCGGGCAACTGGCGGCGCTGGCGCGCTCGGGTGTCGCGCTGGTCGGCCTCGATCCGGCGATGACGCTCACGTATCGGCAGGAATACCTGAAGGTGACGGGGCTCGCCGATGTGCCGAAGGTGGCGCTGCCGCAGGAATGGCTGCTGCAGGCGCTGCCGGAAGCGGACGCGGGCGGCGTGCCGCGCGTCGCCGGTTCTTACCGGTTGCTGCCGCACTGCACCGAGAAGACCAATGCACCCGACAGCGGCAAGCAATGGGCACAGGTGTTTGCACGACGCGGGCTGCGTTTGCAGGTGCAGGCAACCGGGTGCTGCGGGATGTCGGGCACCTACGGGCACGAAGCGCGCAATCTCGAGACGTCGAAGACGATCTATGCGCAGTCGTGGGCGGCGCACGTCGATGCGGCGGATGTGGAGGGCGAGGCGCTGGCGACCGGCTATTCATGCCGCAGCCAGGTGAAGCGGATGTCTTCGAAGCAGGTGCGCCATCCGTTGCAGGCGCTGCTCGATCACGTGCGGGCGGTGGGAGGATGATCGGGCGTCGCATGGCGCGGTGCCCGTGAGACGACTTCCGTTCCGGCGGCAAGCGGCAAGCGTTGAGCCGCTGTCGACGCATGCCTGCGCTCAGGCGTCGGTCTTCGTCGTTTTTCTGGAACGCGGCTTGTCCGCCGCAGGAAATACGCCGCCGCCGCGCGGCCGTTTCGGTTCGATCCGCATCTGCCGGATCACGCGCCGGAAATCGATCTCGTGCGCGGCCAGCGTGCCGATCAGTTTCGCGATGACCGCGAGGTGGGACGGGACGGTGCCCTTGCTCGAATAGTTCGTGATCGAACTTTCGTTCATCCGGATCAGGCGGGCGAACTCGCGCGCCGTCAACTGTGCCTTCCTCAACTCCTGTTGGAATTCCGCATACGCCATTGCGCACATGATGCTTCGTCTCCGTGAATCAGAAATCGGCCCGCGCGGCGCCGGCGCCGACGGGTGGCGTTCCCGTCGTGCCGGCGCCGCGGCGGGTTACATCTTCACCTGGTCGAGGAAGGTCTTCTTGCCGCTCTTGTAGCCGTAGATCGAGATGATCCCGTGCGTCAGGTCGCCCTTCGCATCGAAGGTCGTCGTGCCGATCACGCCGTCGTACTTCGTCGCCGGCATCGCCGCGAGGATCTTCGCCGGGTCGGTCGAGTTCGCGCGCTTCATCGCGTCCACAGCGATGTAGACCGCGTCATACGCGAACGGCGCATCGAACTTGATGCCCTGGTTGAAGCGCTTCTGGTACTTCGCGAGGAAGTCCGCGCCGCCCGGCATCTTCTCGAGCGCGGCGCCCGCCTGCGAGCACAGCACGTTGTCGGCCGCCGGGCCGGCCAGCTCGGCCAGCGAGTCGGTGCACACGCCGTCGCCCGACAGGATCTTCGCGCGCAGGCCGAGCTGCTTCGCCTGCTTCGCGAGCGGGCCGCCGGTGGCGTCCATGCCGCCGTACATGATCGCGTCCGGGTTCTCGCCCTTGACCTTCGTCAGGATCGCGCGGAAGTCGACGGCCTTGTCGTTGGTCGCGTCATGCGACAGCACCTTCAGGCCGAGCGCCTTCGCCTTCTTCTCGAACTCGTTCGCGAGGCCCTGGCCGTACGCGGTCGAATCGTCGATCACCGCGACGCTCTTCACGCCCTTCGCCTGCGCGTAGCTCGCGAGCGCCGGGCCTTGCTGCGCATCGGTCGCGACCACGCGGTACGTCGTCTTGAAGCCTTGCTGCGTGTAGGTCGGGTTCGTGGCCGACGGCGAGATCTGCACGATGCCCGCGTCGCTGTAGATCTTCGACGCCGGGATCGACGTGCCCGAGTTCAGGTGGCCGATCACGGCGACGACCTTGTCGTCGACGAGCTTCTGCGCAACCTGCGTGGCCTGCCGCGGGTCGGCCGCGTCATCCTGCGCATCGAGTTGCAGCGTGATCTTCTTGCCGCCGATCGTCAGGCCCTTTGCGTTGATTTCCTCGACCGCGAGGCGCGCGCCGTTCTCGTTGTCCTTGCCGAGGTGCGAGATGCCACCCGTCGTCGGTTCGACGCTGCCGATCTTGACGACCTGGTCGGCCATCGCGCCCGACGCGGCCGCGAATGCGGCGGCAGCCAGTGCGACGGTGATCAGGGGTTTGCAGCGCATGCCGACAGTGCTTCGTTCCATCTGCCATCTCCGATTTGAATGATCTTTCTATTGGACGTCTCGACCGTCCGACGGCGAGGCCGGGGCGATCGGATGAGTCTCCATACCCGTCATGGGTTTCACTTGCATCGTGTCCTGCCCGTCGGCGTGATGCCCGGATGAGCGGCCCGGGGCCTGACAGCGCGCAATTCGTATGAATATATATGAAGCCGATTTTGCGCGCTGCAGCGAATCGCGTCACGGGGCCGGCGCGGCAAGGCCGGCGCCCGAAATCCGAAAGCGCCGGATGCCGGAAATCGTGCGCCGCGGCACGCGATGGATTGCGATTCGCTGTCGACGGCCTTACGACCGCATCCATTATTCGGCCGGCGGCCGGGACGAAGCCATGGACACTGATGCGCGGTCAATCCGGAACTGTTCGGTCGATTTGTCTGCACAGTTTGGAACGTTGTGATTGCGCATCCGGTTGAGCTGCCGGGTTTCATCGGGATCGATGCCCCTATTGATGCAACTAACGGTCAAGCCTCGGCGGCGCTGGCGAACTGGCGCGAGTCGACAGCCCGCGCCATCCGATGGGCTTTGCAGATGTCGGGGTTCATCCGACCGGTTCGCTTGCGGATCGTCGGGCTGACTGTGCCGGCCCGATGCGGCGTTGCGCCTAAGCGCGTCCGCGCAACGCCACGAAGATCACGCCGGCGATCGCCAGCAGGCCGCCGCACACCGTCTCGATCCCGGGCCGCTCGCCCGTCAGCGCCATCGACAGGGCCGTCGCGACCGCCGGCGTCAGATAGAGGAAGTTGGCGGCGCGCGCCGCGCCGAAGTAGCCGAGTGCGAAGGTCCAGGTCGCGTAGCCCAGCGCGGCCGGGAAGATGCCGAGCATCAGGACGGCCAGCGTCGTGTCGCGCGACCCGCTGCCCAGTGCCCCGAGCGCGCCGGGCAGCCACGGCGTGAGCAGCAGCGCGCCGGCCAGCAGCGTGTAAGCGGTGCAGGCCAGCGCGCCGTATACCGGAATCAGCCGCCGCTGCAGCACGAAATAGCTGGCCGAACACAGGGCCGCGCCGAGAATCAGCGTGCTGCCCGCGCCGAGGACGAGGCCGCCCGGTTGCCCGCGCGCGATTACCGCGATGCCGGCGAGGCTGACGAGCGAGCCGAGCCAGCCCCAGCGATTGAAGCGCTCGCCGAGAAACACGGCAGCCAGCAGGGCCGTGAAGATCGGCAGGGTGTTCACGATGAAGCTCGCCGCGCCGGCCGACACGGTTTGCTCGCCGGTATTGAGCAGCGCGTTGTACAGCGCGATGCCGAGAAAGCCGCACAGCAGGAAGCGCAGCGCATCGCTCCGGGTCGGCACGCGCGGCCGCCGCGCCACCAGCCACGCGACGATCAGCACGGCCGCGGTGGCGAAGCGTGCCGCCGCGAGCTGAAGCGGGGTCAGGCCATGCAGGCCGATCCGGATGAACGGGAAAGCGGACGCCCACGAAACGATCGTGAAGGCGACCGCGCCGGCCGCGACCAGCGGCTGCCGCGCAGCGCGCGACGACGGTGTGGAGAGTGTGTTCATGCGGCGATGATGCGGCGTCGCGAGATGTTAAGCTAGCGCACAGATCAGCATCCGGATATGAAGATGATTCACAGCTCGAGCCGGCGGCCGGTCGGCGCTTCAGCCCGCGCGAAACAGGGCGCGGCGGCGTTGCCCGCCGCGG
>NZ_QOBB01000124.1:0-21143 GCF_024704855.1 Burkholderia sp. HAN2018
GCGCGGGCACCTGCCGCCGGGCCTCGAGGTGCTGCCGGCCGCGCGCTCGCCGGTGCCGCTGCTCGTCGCGGGTCTCGCGCAGCAGACGCCCGCGTGGATCGGCGAACACATGGACGGCTGCCTCGCGTATCCGGGCACGCCGGCCGACCATGCGCAGCGCGCCGCGAACTGGCGCGCGGTGGCCGGCGACAAGCCCTACGTGAGCTTCATCCACCTCGACCTCGCGGAAGATCCGCACGAGCCGCTGCAGCGCCACCGCTTCGGCGCCCGCGCCGGACGCATCGCGCTGACGGAAGAACTCGCGACGATGCGCGACGCGGGTGTACGGCACATCGGCCTGCATTTCCGCCGCAACCGCCGCCCGCTCGACGAGACGATGGCCGAGATCGCGTCGGACGTGCTGCCGGCATTCCACGCGAAGACGAAGACAAACGCGCAGACGCGCGCCGCATAAGGCCGGCAACGGCCTCGAGCGAGCCCGCCGCACGACCGATATTTGAATTCAAATCAAATATTTTTGACCTCTAAAGGCGTTTATCTCATCAGTCTCAAGCGCCAGAATGACTTCCATACCGCAACCGTTCCACCCCTTTCAGGAGCACTTGATGAGCAACATTCCCGCATTCGGCCTCGGTACGTTCCGCCTGCAAGGCCAGGTGGTCATCGACTCGGTGCGCAACGGCCTCGAAGTGGGCTACCGCGCGATCGACACCGCGCAGATCTACGGCAACGAAGCCGAAGTCGGCGAAGCGATCGCCGCATCGGGCGTGCGCCGCGAAGACCTGTTCCTCACGACGAAGATCTGGGTCGACAACTACGCACCGGAAAAGCTGGTCGCGAGCCTCGAGGAAAGCCTGCGCAAGCTGCGCACCGACTATGTCGACCTGACGCTGATCCACTGGCCGGCCCCGGGCAACGGCGTGTCGATCGAGGCGTTCATGACCGCACTGGCCGACGCGAAGGCGAAGGGCCTCACGCGCCAGATCGGCATCTCGAACTTCAACATCGAACTGACGAAGGAAGCGATCGCGGCCGTCGGCAAGGATGCGATCGCGACGAACCAGATCGAACTGAGCCCGTACCTGCAGAACCGCAAGCTCGTCGAGTTCCTGAACACCGAAGGCATCCACGTGACGTCGTACATGACGCTCGCGTACGGCAAGGTGCTCGGCGACCCGGTGATCGGCGCGATCGCACAGCGTCACGACGCGACGCCGGCACAGGTCGCGCTCGCGTGGGCGCTGCAGCTCGGCTACTCGGTGATTCCGTCGTCGACGAAACGCGAGAACCTCGCGAGCAACCTGCTCGCGCAGACGCTGCGCCTGACCGACGAAGACATGGCGCAGATCGCCGCGCTGGAGCGCAACGGCCGCGAAGTCGACCCGGCCGGCCTCGCGCCGAAGTGGGACTAAGCGCACAGCTCTCTCAATCGAATCGTCCGCGGCCAGCCGGCCGCGGCACCGACAGGACTCCATCATGACCCAGGACCCGCTTTTCCAACCGCTGCAATTCGGCGCGCTGACGCTGCCGAACCGCATCGTGATGCCGCCGATGACGCGTTCGCGCGCCAGCCAGCCCGGCGACGAAGCCAACGAACTGATGGCCGCGTATTACGCGCAGCGCGCGAGTGCGGGCCTGATCGTCAGCGAAGGCACCTACATCGCGCCGCTCGGCAAGGGCTACGCATGGACGCCCGGCATCCACACGCCGTCGCAGGTCGCCGGCTGGCGCAAGGTGACGGACGCCGTGCATGCCGCGCACGGCCGCATCTTCGCGCAGCTGTGGCACGTCGGCCGCCTGAGCCACACGAGCCTGCTCGGCGGCGCGCAACCCGTATCGTCGTCACCGCTCCAGGCGAAGGGTGTGAACGTGTTCATCGCCGGTGAAGACGGCAGCACGCCGGGCTTCGTGCAGGCATCCGAGCCGCGCGCGCTGTCCGTCGACGAAATCCGCGAGATCGTCGACCAGTACCGCGCCGCCGCGCGCCACGCGATCGAAGCCGGCTTCGACGGCGTCGAGCTGCACGGCGCGAATGGCTACCTCGTCAACCAGTTCATCGATTCGAACGCGAACACGCGTACCGACCAATACGGCGGCTCGCTGGAGAACCGGCTGCGCTTCCTGCGTGAAGTCACGCAGGCGCTGATCGAAGGCACCGGCGACGCATCGCGCGTCGGCATCCGCCTCGCGCCGCTGACCACGCTGAACGGCTGCGTCGACGACGATCCGGAAACGACCTACCTCGCCGCCGCGAAGCTGCTCGGCGAGCTCGGCGTCGGCTACCTGCACATCGCGGAAGCCGACTGGGACGACGCGCCGCTGATGCCGGTCGCATTCAAGCAGCAGCTGCGCGCCGCATACCCGGGCGTGCTGATCTACGCCGGCGCGTACACCGCCGAGCGCGCACGCGAAGCGATCGCCGCCGGCTGGGCCGACCTCGTCGCGTTCGGCCGCCCGTTCGTCGCGAACCCCGACCTGCCCGAACGCCTGCGCACCGGCGCCACGCTCGCGCCGCACGACCGCAACACGCTGTTCGGCGGCGGTGCCCGGGGCCTGACCGATTACCCGACGCTCGCGCAAGCCGCGGCGTGACGATTCATCGGAGTCCGGAATGAAAGCAACGCTCGCCCGGCTCGCGCTCGCCGCGATCCTGCCGTTCGCGGCGGCCCAGGCGGCGCACGCCGCGCCGGCCGCACCCGCGGCCGACTGGTATCCGTCCGTCTACGGCGCGAACGACGAAATCGGCGCGGCCAACCTGCTGACGCCCGACGTCGTCAAGCAGGCCGTCGGCCTCGTGAAGGCCGGCAAGACCTATCCGCTGGCCGTGCCGGTGGACAAGAACCTGCCGGCATTCCGCCACCGCAGCTTCCGCCTGTACAACGTGCAGGTCGGCCAGCAGGCCGGCAAGAGCCTCGGCCCGAACAGGTTCACGTTCAACGACGAGCTCGTGAACGCGTGGACCGGCGTCGGCACGCAGCTCAACGGCATCGGCCACATCGGCATCGACAACGTGTACTACAACGGCAACCGGGCGGCCGATTTCGTGACCGTCGACGGCGTGAAGAAGCTCGGCGTCGAAAAGGTGCCGCCGATCGTCACGCGCGGCGTCGTGCTCGACATGACCGCTTACTACGGCAAGCCGATCGTGCCGGGCGGCACCGAGTTCACGGTCGCCGACATCCAGGCCGTGCTGAAGAAGCAGGGGCTGACGCTGCGCAAGGGCGACGTCGTGCTGTTCAACACCGGCTGGCTCGAGCTGATCGGCAAGGACAACAAGCAGTTCCTCGAAGTCGAGCCAGGCATCGGCATGGAAGCCGCGAAATGGCTGGCCGACCAGGGAATCGTCGCGTTCGGCGGCGACACGTGGGCGTCGGAGGTCTATCCGAATCCGCACACGCAGGATGAATTCCCGATCAACCAGTACATGCTCGCGAAGCGCGGCATCTACAACCTGGAGCTGATCGACAGCCGCGCGCTGGTGCGCGACAAGGCGTGGGAATTCCTGTTCGTGCTCGGCCAGCCGCTGTACGTCGGCTCCACGCAGGTCAACATCAACCCGGTTGCGATCCGCTGATCGCACCTCCGCCCCCCCGACAATCGCGGCCGCTAGCGCCGCGATCGTCATTTCCGGGTTGCGGCCCGCGCCATCGGCGTCTAGTGTTGACGAGATCGACTTCACACGACCGTCACCCGACCTGAGAGGACGCTCCGCCATGCCCAGCCGTTCCCCGACACGCGACATGCTGCTGGCCCTTGCGGCCGGTCTTTCCTGCGCGGCGTTCACCGCGCCCGCGCATGCCGACGAGGCCGCCGGCCTCGCGCCGCCCGAGCCGGCCACGCCGGTGCTGTCGACCACCGCGAGCGGCATGCAGGTCTATGCATGCGAATACGATGCCGGGCACCGGCTCGCGTGGGCCTTCCAGTACCCCGAAGCGCTGCTGTTCGATGCCGGCGGCACCCTCGTCGTCCGGCACGGCGCGGGCCCGTCGTGGGAGGCACTCGACGGCAGCCGCATCACCGGCAAGAAGCTCGAAGAAGCGCCGAGCGCACGCCCGGGCAGCGTTCCTCAACTGCTGCTCGCGGCCACGCCGGCCGCCACCGGCACGCTTGCCGGCGTGCGCTTCGTGCAGCGGCTCGACACGGCGGGCGGCACGCCGCCGGCCGCGACGTGCACGACCGAGCATGCGGTCGGACGCTTTCCTTACTTCGCGCGTTATGTGTTCCTGAAGTGAAGTGAGGTAACGCCCGGCGCCGCCGGCACCGGGCATCTTCCCGCTTCCTTCCGCCGCGCTGCCACGCCGCCATTCATTCAGTTTTCCTGTCTTTCATGCGCGGAAGCGTGAAAGCGTCGACACCCGCGTTACGCCCATTCAGCGTATCCGCATCGACAACTCGACATCGCCGCCGAACGGCACCGACAGATAGCCGTTTTCCGGCGCGCGCACGTACGCGAGGTAGTCGGGGCTGTATTCCGCGTTGTCGGCCACGACGAAAGCCCCCGCCCCGAGGCGAGGTTCGACCAGCGCCAGGATCTCCGGATACACCCCTTCGCGCCGTCGAGCAGCAACAGGTCGACCGAATCAGGAAGATCGGCGGCCAGCGTGCGCAGCGCATCGCCCTCGCGAATCTCCACGAGATCGGCGAGCCCGGCCGTCGTCAGGTTCGCCCTCGCGCGCGCGACCTTCGACGGTTCGAACTCGCTCGTGATCAGCCGGCCACCGCCGTTGTCACGCAGCGCGGCCGCAAGATGCAGCGTCGAAATGCCGAACGACGTGCCGAATTCGACGATCGCCCGCGCGCCGCCGCTGCGCGCGAGCATGTACAGCAGCGTGCCCGTCTCGCGCGACACGGGAAGCGGATAGTCCTTCAGGCGCGCATACAGATCGGTGTAGTCCGTCTTGCTGCGCATCAGCCGCGCCTGCTCGTCGCGCGACAGGTCGGCGAAGGCCGGGCTCGTCGCGGGCGCCGCCGCCTCGGCTTCGTCGAACAGGCGCGCGAGCAGCGACGCCAGCGGGTCGTGAATCAGGGTGGTCATGCGGATCTCCGGTGTCAGGTTGAGTGCGTCAATGCGCCCGACTAGAATATGACGAACTATTCAGGTTTTACTATTCGCATTGACCAACCGCCCATGACCGACCGCCGAAACGCCCCGATTGCCACGCGCAAGCTGCCTCGGCAGGCGCGCTCGACCCGTCTCGTCGAAGACGTCCTCCAGGCTGCTGTTCAGGTTTTGGCGACCGAAGGCGCGCAGCGCTTCACGATGGCGCGCGTCGCCGAGCGCGCCGGCGTGAGCGTCGGCTCGCTGTACCAGTACTTCCCGAACAAGGCGTCGGTGCTGTTCCGGCTGCAGCACGACGAATGGCGGCAGACGTCCGACATGCTGTGCCAGATACTGCAGGACACGCAGAAGACGCCGCCCGAGCGACTGCGCAGGGCCGTCCATGCGTTCATCCAGTCGGAATGCGACGAGGCGAGCATGCGCATCGCGCTCGACGACGCCGCACCGCTCTATCGCGACGCCCCCGAAGCGCAGGAAGTGAAAGCCGAAGGCAACCGGGTCTTCAACGCGTTCATGCGCGAAGCGTTGCCCGGCGTGCCCGACACCACGCATGCGCTCGCCTGCGAGCTGGTCATGACGACGCTCACGTCGGGCGGCAAGGCGTTCTCCGAAACCGCGCGCACGCCGGCGGAAATCGACGCCTATTCGACCGCGATGGCCGACATGTTCTGCGCGTACCTCGCGCATCTCGCAAGCGCCTGACGCGATCGGCGCGACCGAAGCGACGAGGGCCGGAACGCGCGAGCGCAAGCCGCGTGCGGCACCGGTATCATCCGGGTGCCGCTTGTACACGGCCGCGCACCGCACCGCGTCTCGCGCTGCCGTTTTCATGCGCGCGCACCGCCTCGATGAAAGATATTCGTAAGAGTCAATGCCTCACCCGCTCCCGCCCTGTCCGTCGACCCTGCATTCAAATAGTCGCCTTAACGGATTCGAACTAGGCGTATACACGCGTGTCGTCGCGACGGAGCCCGGTTGCACGCCGATATAAGCGCTGCGACATGCGCTGCATGCACTTCTCCCGATGGGACGTGATGGGCCGCTCGCCTAACCTTCGCTACGGCAAAGCACACGTGACGGGGTCGACCACACCACGCGTCGTCCGACGCGACACCCTCGCGATCGTTTCGATTCGCACGTAACGACACGCATCACGCGTCATTCGTCCCCACGACGTTGCCGACAAATCCCAACCAGATACGAGACACCCTGACGACGGTTCGCTACGGGCCGTTTCAGCATGCTGATAAAGGAGCAAGCTCATGAGTGATACCCCGGTGCAGCCGACGGTCGACGTCGGCGCGACAGAATCTGACTTTGGCACCCAGGGAGTCATCGACCGGTACTTCGGCATTTCGTCGCGCGGCAGCACGCAACGCACCGAGATCGTCGCCGGCGTCACCACCTTCCTCGCGATGGTCTATTCCGTGTTCGTCGTGCCCGGCATGTTCGGCAAGGCCGGCTTCGACACGAGCGCGGTGTTCGTCGCGGTCTGCCTCACGACCGCGTTCGGTTCGCTGCTGATGGGCCTGTGGGCGAAGCTGCCGATCGCGATCGGCTGCGCGATCTCGCTGACCGCGTTCACCGCGTTCGGCCTCGTGCTCGGCAAGGGGCTGCATCCGACGGTCGCGCTCGGCGCCGTGTTCCTGATGGGCCTCGTATTCACCGGCATCTCGGTGACCGGCGTGCGCTCGTGGATCCTGCGCAACCTGCCCGCGGGCGTCGCGCACGGCACCGGGATCGGCATCGGCCTGTTCCTGCTGCTGATCGCGTCGAACGACGTCGGCCTCGTGATCAAGAACCCGGGCGCCGGCCTGCCGGTCTCGCTCGGCCAGATCACCGCCCTCCCGGTGATCATGTCCGTCGTCGGCCTCGCCGCGATCTTCGGCCTCGAGAAGCGTCGCGTGCCGGGCGGCATCCTGCTCGTCGTGATCGCGATCTCGATCTTCGGGCTGATCTTCGATCCCGCCGTGAAGTACCACGGCGTCTTCGCGCTGCCGTCGCTGAGCGCACCGGGCCATGCATCGCTGATCGGCGCGATGGACATCAAGGGCGCGCTGTCGATGGCCGTGCTGCCGAGCGTGCTGGCGCTGGTGATGACCGCCGTGTTCGACGCGACCGGCACGATCCGCGCGGTCGCGGGCCAGGCCGGCCAGCTCGACGAGAACGGCCGCATCATCAACGGCGGCCGCGCGCTGACCGCCGATTCGATCAGCTCGATCTTCTCCGGTTTCCTCGGCGGCGCGCCGGCGGCGGCCTACATCGAGTCGAGCGTCGGCGTGGCCGCCGGCGCGAAGACGGGCCTCGCGGCCGCCGTGGTCGGCCTGCTGTTCCTCGTCGTGATGTTCTTCTCGCCGCTCGCGGGCCTCGTGCCGTCGTACGCCACCGCACCCGCGCTGATGTACGTCGGCCTGCTGATGCTCGGCAGCGTGAGCAAGCTGCACATGGACGACATGGTCGACGCGATGTCGGGCCTCGTGTGCGCGGTGTTCATCGTGCTGACCGCGAACATCGTGACGGGCATCATGCTCGGCTTCTCGACGCTCGTGATCGGCCGCATCGCCAGCGGCGAATTCCGCAAGCTGAACGTCGGCACCGTGCTCATCGCGGCCGTGCTCGTCACGTTCTATCTCGGCGGCTGGGCGATCTGACCGCGAAACCTGCGCGACGTCGCCTGCAGAAGGGCGGCGCGCATCGGGACGACATCGTCTCCTCCACCATCGTCGTTGATGGTCTCCAGGCCTGGGAACGCAAGTTTCCAGGCTTTTTTTGTGCGTGCAGTGCAGCACGATGCGCGTCGCGGAAACGGCGCGACGCAAATTCGCGCCCGGTGCTACGATCGCGCTTTGCCCCCCTTCAGGAGCCGCGATGAACGCGCTCGGCATCGTCTCCGAATCGAGCACCCGGACCTCGGCGCGCAAGCCGCCGTTCATCCCGTCGTTCGGGTTCCACGAAGTGCATGAATCGCAGCCGATCGACGCGCCGCCCGCGCGCATCATCGACGCCGTCGCGTCGCTCGACATGCGCGCCGATCCCGTCATCGACGCACTGCTCATGGTGCGCGAATTCCCGGCCGCCGTCGCCGGCGCGCTCCGCAACGGGCCCGCCCGCCCCGAACACGCGCGCTTCGGCTTCGACTCGTTCACGCTGCTCCACCGCGACGACACATCGCTGTCGCTCGGCCTCGTCGGCCGCTTCTGGCGTCCCACGCCCGACGTTCGAACGATCGCCGACGCAACGGCCTTCGTGCGGCACGACGACCCGCGCGATGCGAAGCTGGTGCTCCGCTTCGAGGTCGTCGGGCTCGCATCGGGCGCGCACATGCTGCGCACGGAAACGTTCATCCACTGCCCGAGCGAGCGCACGCGCTGGCTGCTCACGCCGTACTGGCTCGCGATCCGGCTCGGAAGCGGCTGGATCCGGCGCCGTACGCTGGCGGCGGTCGAAACGGCACTCGTCAGAACGGCTTGATCACGACCAGCCCGACGACGATCGCCGTCGCGGCCACGACCGCGCCCGCCGCCTGCCCGAGCCACGGTGTCGGCACGACGACGAGATCGTCGCGCTCCATGCGCCGCAGCGTGCCGGCCAGCATGCCGTGCAGCGCCGACAACGCGACGACGATCGCAAGCTTCACCGACAGCCACGCCGCGCCGAACCAGTGACCGCTCAGCGCGATCGCGATCCCCGTGATCCAGACGATCGCGAGTGCAGGCGCCGTCACCGTGCGATCCCAGCGCCGCACCGCGCGATGCACGGCGAGGTTCGCGATCCGGACACCGACGGACAGCATCAGCAGCCCGCCGACGAACGTGACGACGGCCGCCACGTGCACGGTCTTCATCATCAGGTAGATCATCGCGCGTGCCTCCGGCGCGCGATCCATCCCGCACTCGCCAGCCCCGCGAACGGCACGACGGCCGACAGCACGAGCCGCGCGACGTCGCCCCTGCTCCACAGCCCGCTCGATGCGGTGCCGACGACCGCCCACACGTACATCGCGAACGCGATGCCGTGGACCGGCCCCATGATCGATACCGCGACCGGATAGCCGGCCAGATGCTTGAGCGGCACGGCGACGCACACCAGCACGACGAGCGTGGTCGCCTCCAGCAACGACAGGTACTGCAGGTTCCGCAACGCATTGCGATCGTCTTGTTTCATCGGCGGGGCTCCAGGTTGATCCGCCGCGATTGTCGCGCGTGGTGCGGGTTCGAGCCATTGGCTAGAATGACATCTTTCAACGGATTCCGGCCACGGCCGCGAACGCCATGCACACGGTCGCCGTTCTTGCCTTGCCCGATGTCGTCCCGTTCGACCTGGGCGTCGCCTGCGACACGTTCGCGCGCGTGCGGTCGCCCGACGTCGCGCCGGCCTACCACGTGCGGGTGTGCAGCGAGCAGCCGCGCGTCACCGGCGACCTGTTCGAGCTGCGCCCGCCGTTTCGGCTCGACGCGCTGGCCGGCGCCGATACGATCATGGTCCCCGGCACGTCCGAGCCGCTCGCGCCCACGTCGCCCCGCGTGCTCGCGGCGTTACGCGCGGCTGCCGCGCGCGGTTGCCGGATCGCGTCGATCTGCAGCGGCGCGTTCGTGCTCGCGGAAGCCGGGTTGCTCGACGGCCTGCGCGCGACGACGCACTGGCTCGCGGCCGCCGAACTCGCACGCCGCTATCCGGACGTCGACGTCGATCCGAACGTGCTGTTCGTCGACAACGGGCGCATCCTGACGTCGGCCGGCGCGGCGGCCGGCCTCGACCTGTGCCTGCACATGATCCAGGCCGACTACGGTGCGGCGGTTGCCGTCGACGCCGCACGCAGCGCGGTGGCGCCGCGCGTGCGCGAAGGCGGCCAGGCGCAGTTCATCGCGCCGGAATGGCCGGCCGGCGGCGACGGGCTGCACGACCTGATGGACTGGCTCCAGGCGAACCTGCGCAAGCCGCTCACGCTCGACGAGATGGCCCGCAAGGCATCGACGAGCGTGCGCACGCTGACGCGGCGCTTCCAGGAACAGACCGGCACGTCGCCGCGGCAATGGCTGCAGACCGCACGCGTCAGGCACGCGCAGCAGTTGCTGGAGGTGACGGCGCTGTCGATCGAGCATGTCGCGACGGAAGCCGGATTCGGTTCGGTCACCGCGTTTCGCGAGCGGTTCGTGCGCATCGTCGGCACGTCGCCGCAGCGTTATCGCCAGACGTTCCGCGCACGCACCGGCGCGTGACGTTCGTCAGGATCACTACCTGAAGCATCCAGCCGCCGCCCCCTTTCGCGCCAACCGGACCCGATCGATGACCCGCATCCGCAATCCCCTGAACATCGCGCAGCTCCAGGCGTTCGTCTCCGCCGCGCATCACAAGAGCCTGCGCGCCGCGGCGCGCGAACTCGGCGTCACGCAGCCCGCGATCACGCATACGATCCGCGAGCTCGAAACGGCGCTCAACGCGGAGCTGCTCGCGCGCAGCGTCCGCGGCGTCGAGCTGACCGCGTGCGGCCATGCGCTGCTGCCGCGCGCCGAGCAACTGCTCGGCGATATCCGCCGCACGGTCGAGGCCGTCGAACAGGTGAAGGGCGAGATGTCCGGCCGCGTCGCGGTCGGCACGATGCCGTCGATCGCGCTGACGGCGCTGCCGCGCGCGGTGACGGCATTCCGCCGGTCGATGCCGGACGTGAGCCTGCATCTCGAGGAAGTGACGGTGCCCGACGCGCTCGCGCAATTGCGCAACGGCACGCTCGACATCGCTGCGATGCACCACGTGCCCGCGCTCGACCGCGATTTCACGCAGTTGCCGCTGCTGTCGACCGAATTCACCGTCGTGATGCGCGAAGGCCACCCGCTCGCGCACGCGCGCCGGTTAGAGGAATTGCTCGATGCCGAATGGATCGTCACCGTCGGCGCCGAGCAGTTTCCGCACAGCGTGATGGTCGGGATGTTCCAGGCGCACGGGCTGCCGCTGCCGAAGCGGCTCTTGCGCTCGCCGATGTCGTTCGCGGTGACGCTCGGGCTCGTCGCGCGCTCGGACGTGATCGGCTGCTTCACGCGCCCGCTCGCCGCGACGGTCGCGCCGCTCGGCATCCGCACGGCCGAACTCGACGAGCGCATGCCGCGCTTCGACCTGTCGATCATCGCGCGGCGCGACCTGCTGCCCACGCCCGCCGTCACGCAATTCGTCACGTGCCTGCAGCGTGCGGTCAACGAAACGCTCGGCTGAATCGTTCCTGTGTCTGAAACGGCGGCGCACGCAACGCGCCGCCGCCGGGCCCGGTATCGGGGCTTGTCCTAGGCGCCCTGCCGGTATTTTGTCTTGATAATCTTGCGCACGTCGCGCGCCCGCATCGGGTGGGCGAAACGGACAGCCTGACGCGAAGCCGCGGCGGGCCGAAGGCTTACGGCGCGGCACAACCGCGCACCCATCGAACAAAACGAGGAGTCACCTGGTGAAAAAGATTCTTGCGGCTGTGACCGTTGCCCTGCTCGCCGTATCGGCCGGCAGCGCGTATGCGAAGGACTGGTCGACCGTGCGGTTCGGCGTCGACGCAAGCTACCCGCCTTTCGAATCGAAAGGCGCTGACGGCAAGGTTGTGGGTTTCGACGTCGATCTCGGCAACGAAATCTGCCGCCGCATGAACGCGAAGTGCGTGTGGATCGAAAACGACTTCGACGGGATGATCCCGGCACTGAAGGCCCGCAAGTTCGACGGCGTGCTGTCGTCGATGTCGATGACGCCGGCGCGTCAGGAACAGATCGCCTTCTCGGCGAAGCTGTTCAACACGCCGACGCGCCTCGTCACGAAGAAGGGTGCCGGCCTGATGCCGACGGCCGAATCGCTGAAGGGCAAGTCGGTCGGCGTCGAGCAGGGCACGATCCAGGAAACCTACGCGAAGACGTACTGGGCCCCGAAGGGCGTGAACGTCGTGCCTTACCAGAACCAGGACCAGGTCTACGCCGACCTGATCTCCGGCCGTCTGGACGGCGCGCTGCAGGACGCGGTGCAGGCCGAAATCGGCTTCCTGAAGACCCCGCGCGGCGCGAACTACGACTTCGCCGGCAAGGATCTCGACGATCCGAAGACGCTCGGCGAAGGCGCCGGCATCGGCCTGCGCAAGGAAGACACCGACCTGAAGGCGAAGATCGACAGCGCGATCGCCGGCATGCGCAAGGACGGCACGTACGCGAAGATCGCGAAGAAGTACTTCGATTTCGACGTCTACGGCAAGTAATCCGCCACGCAAGCGCACGCTTCGCTTCGGCACGAACGGGCTCCGCAAGGAGCCCGTTTTTTTCGTGCACGGCGGACGCGGCGTTATTTTTTCCGCACCAACCTGATGATTCGCAACGAAAATCGGCGCGTTCTGGCGCCGGTTTGATGGGGGCGAGGAAGGCAACGTACAATCGATCTTCCACGCACACCGGATCATTCGCGGCTGCGCCGCACTCCCCCATCATGCAAACGCAGACCCATCCGCTGATTTCCCCCGCCGTCGGTACCGAACGCCAGATCACGAGCTTTCACTACGGCCCGCGCGGCGGCAAGAAGGTCTACATCCAGTCGTCGCTGCACGCGGACGAACTGCCCGGCATGCTGGTCGCCACGCTGCTGCGCCGCAAGATCGCCGCGCTCGAAACGGCCGGCAAGCTGCGCGGCGAAGTCGTCATCGTGCCCGTACCGAACCCGATCGGCCTGTCGCAGCACGTGTTCGGCGATCACCTCGGCCGCTTCGAGCTCGGCTCGATGCAGAACTTCAACCGCAATTTCTACGATCTCGCGGCGCTCGTGCTGCCGCGCGTCGAACACCGCCTCACGCACGATGCGCAGCACAATCTCGTCGCCGTGCGCGCCGCGATGCGCGAAGCACTCGACGAGCAGAAGCCGCGCACCGAGCTCGATTCGCAGCGCCTCGCGCTGCAGAAGCTGTCGTTCGACGCCGATATCGTGCTCGACCTGCACTGCGACAGCGATGCGGTGATGCACCTCTACACGAATCCCGATCTGTGGACCGACGTCGAGCCGCTGGCGCGCTATCTCGACGCGCAGGCGTCGCTGCTCGCGCTGAATTCGGTCGGCAATCCGTTCGATGAAATCCACAGCTTCTGCTGGTCGGATCTGCGCAGCCGTTTCGGCGACCGCTTCCCGATCCCGAACGGCGCGATTTCCGTCACGGTCGAACTGCGCAGCGAACGCGACGTGTCGTACGAGTTCGCCGAAAAGGACGCGCAGGCGATCGTCGAATACCTGACCGAGCGCGGTGTCGTCGAAGGCACGCCGGCGCCGCTGCCGCCGCTCGCGCATCCGGCCACGCCGCTCGCGGGCACCGATCCGCTCGTCGCGCCCGTGTCGGGCGTGATCGTGTTCCGCACGCCGGTCGGCGTGATGATCGAGGCCGGCCAGGCCGTGGCCGACATCGTCGATCCGCTGACCGATCGCGTCGTCACGCTGAAGAGCAGCGTGTCGGGCGTGCTGTACGCGCGCCAGATCGTGCGCTTCGCGACGGCCGGCATGGAAGTCGCGCGCATCGCGGGCGCGACCGCGATCCGCACGGGTTCGCTGCTGTCGGCCTGAGCGGCCGGCCCGCACGCCGGGTCACGGCGCGTATCGGGCATCCCCCGGCGCTCACCCGCGCGCACCAATGAAATCGCCCGCTTGCGCGGGCGATTTGCTTTCCGGAATGCCCGGCGATCCATCCGGCCGGGCGAAGGCACGCGTGGGCGTTCAGAACGCCGGCACGATTGCGCCGCCGAACTTCTGGTCGATGAACTTGCGCACGTCGGCCGATTCATAGGCCGCGACGAGTTTCTTCACCCACGGCTTGTCCTTGTCCTGCGCGCGCACGGCGATCAGGTTCGCGTACGGCCCGCGCAGGTCCTCGATCGCGATCGCATCCTTCACCGGCGTGAGCCCGGCCTTGACCGCGTAGTCGGTGTTGATCGACGCGGCGTCGAGATCGGGCAGCGCGCGCGGCAGTTGGGCGGAGTCGAGTTCGACGATCTTGATCTTCTTCGGGTTCTCGGCAACGTCGAGCGGCGTCGCGTTCACGCCGTTGGTGCCGACGCCCGGCTTCAGCTTGATCACGCCGTATTTCTGCAGCAGCAGCAGCGCGCGGTTGCCGTTCGACGGATCGTTCTGGATCCCGACCTTCGCGCCCACCGGCAAATCCTTCAGCGACTTGATCTTCTTCGAATAGAAACCCATCGGCGCCGTGTAGGTGAGCCCGACGTTGACGATCTTGTAGCCGCGCTGCTTGATCTGGCTGTCGAGGAACGGCTGGTGCTGGAAGCCGTTCGCGTCCAGGTCGCCGGCATCGAGCGCCGCGTTCGGCTGCACGTAGTCGTTGAATTCGATGACCTTGATCGCGAGGCCTTCGCGTGCGGCGACCTTCGTCACCTCGGTCCAGATCTGCGCGTCGGGGCCGCTCATCGTGCCGATCTTCAGCGTTTGCGAGTCGGCGTGCGCGCCGGGCGCCGCGAATGCCAGTGCGGCTGCGAGCGCGCCGAGGCCGGTCAGGAATGAACGTCGCATGGTGTCCTCTCGTCCCGTGTCGTTTGTTGGAAAACGGATCGTGGCACGGGGCCGGAACGCCACCAACCAAGCTTATTTCATGTGCATATTCCGGGGCCGGATCGATTCTCAGCCGAATTCGGTATAACCCGCGACGGTACAACCGGGCAGAATTCAGTGTCGCATCGGCGCCACACATTCTTCATATGACAGTCGCTGTCATATTCATTACGTGGCCCCTCGATAAAGTTGCCGCCGGTCCGTGAAAGCGCCCACAGAGAGCGCCGGAACCGCAACTGGACACGCCATTTATTCGCTCGGAGAATCCTTTGAACAAGAAACTGTTGACCATCGCCGTCCTGGCAGCAACGGCCGGCACGGCGCACGCACAAAGCAGCGTGACGCTGTACGGCGTCATCGATGCCGGTATCAGCTACGTGAACCACAGCAAGACCGCCAACGGCGGCTCGGGCAAGCTGTTCAAGTATGACGACGGCGTTGCCCAGGGCAGCCGTTGGGGCCTGCGCGGCACCGAAGACCTCGGTGGCGGCCTGAAGGCGATCTTCGTGCTCGAAAACGGCTTCAACAGCGGTAACGGCACGATCGGCCAGGGCGGCGCGATCTTCGGCCGCCAGGCTTACGTCGGCCTGAGCCAGTCGCAATACGGCACGGTCACGTTCGGCCGCCAGTACTCGTTCTCGACCGACATCCTCGGCTCGAACTACTCGACGGGCGGCAACACGGTCGCGGGCAACTACGCGTACCACGTGAACGACATCGACCAGCTCACGTCGAGCCGCATCAACAACGCCGTGAAGTTCCAGAGCGCGAACTACTCGGGCTTCACGTTCGGCGCGTTGTACGGCTTCTCGAACTCGACGGACTTCGCCGGCGCACCGGCAACGACGTCGGGCACGACGACGACGGCAGGCTCGTCGCGCGCATACAGCTTCGGCCTGAACTACGCGAACGGCCCGCTGTCGGTCGGCGCAGCCTACACGGACATCCGCTTCCCGAGCCAGTCGACGCCGGCCTTCTCGACGTCGATCGCGAACCTGAGCACGGGCAACGTCCGCGACCTGCGCACCTACGGTGTGGGCGGCCGCTACGTCTGGGGCCCGGCAACGGCATGGCTGCTGTGGACGCGTACGCAGTTCTCGACCGTCTCGGGCGCGGGCGGCACGTTCTACAACGCGTATGAAGCAGGCGCGAAGTACGCGTTCACGCCGGCCCTGTCGGGTGGCCTGGGCTACACGTACACGAACGCGACGCAGAACGGCAATTCGTGGCACTGGAACCAGGTCAACGGTATCGCCGACTACGCACTCAGCAAGCGTACGGACGTGTACGGCCTGGTCGTGTACCAGCAGGCATCGGGCAAGGGCGTGCAAGCACAGATCGGCTCGAGCACGAGCTACTTCAACACGTCGGGCACGGGTTCGAAGAACCAGATCGCCGCTCGTATCGGTATCCGTCACAAGTTCTAAAGCATCCGCTTAACTCGCGGATCACGACGGCAAGAAGCGCCCCGCTCCACGCGGGGCGCTTTTTTATGGGCTTTTAAGTTTCGCTTAATTCTGGGCTGAGAGGATGCTCTCACCCCCCCTGTTGGCCGCCTGAACATCGGCGGCTTTTTTTTTGAACCGCCGACGGCGCCGCCATCGATTGCCCACAAGACAGGATCGGAGGCCATGATGATCGAAGATACCGTTTTCAGCCATCTGCACGCGATTCTGACGTGCCAACACTCGATGCCGGTCCAGAGCTGCCGCGTATCGGTCGAAATGCAGCGCCCGTGGGGACGGCCGTATCGTCTCGTCGAATGGACGATGCACCTCGACGCACCCGCGCGGCGCCAGATCGTGCCGGCCGAATCGACCGACGAAGAAATCGCCGAGGTCGTCGCGTCGCACGTGCCGGGCCGGCTTTACGGCGACGGCCGGCTGCAGTTCTGAACGCCGTCCCGTTCCACCCGCTGCCTGTCTTTCGAGCGCGCCGCACGCATCGTGCGGCAGTCGGTCTCGTTTGATGCAGCAACGAAACCTGCTACGCTGCGCGTTTTCGTCCACGCAACACACGATGGAAAACGCATTCAACGAACGCGGCGTGATGATCACGCGCAACGGCCTGTCGGCCGCCGGGCAGGTATTCGCGCTGCGTGACATCCGCCACGTCGATGTCGTCAAGATTCCGAAAAACCGCCTCGTGCCGTCGCTGATCTCGCTGATCGGCGCGGCCGCCGCCGTCGCGGGCGGCATCGCCGGATCGAGCGCCGCGCTCGTCGTCGGCGTGATGCTCGCCGTCGTCGGCTATCTCGCGTGGACCACGCAGGACGTCACGTATCGCCTGATGGTCGAGATGCCCGACGGCAAGCGCGAAGCGCTGTCGAGCGTCGACGTCGAATTCGTCGAACGCGTCGCGCAGGTCGTGCGCGATGCGCAGGCCGCAACGACGGCCGGCTGATTCCGTTCGCATCCCTGCACGCTTCAATCCGTGGTGCCCGGCCGCGCGCGGCGCGTTTCGCGTCGCGCAACGGCGCCTTCGATTGCCCCGTCGAATCGCATTCCGCCGACGCCTCGCCTGCGCTGCGTACGCCGACCGCCTAGTATGGAAAGAGCGGCTCGTCGCCGCATCGTCCGAGGAGGCCAGCATGAACGTCCAGACGCTGTCCGGCACGCTTCGCGCGCAGGAACTGCTGATCGTGTCGATGGTCCGCGCGCTGCCCCCTGACGCACGCCGTGCGCTCGTCGACCTCTACACCGAGCAGATCGCGTTCGCCGAACAGGCCGGCCTCGAAGGCCACGGCGATCGCGCGACCCACGATGCGTTCATCACGCATGCACGCAACCTGCTGATCCGCATCGAAGCACTCGCCTAGGGCCTGTTCACGCTCGTGGCGGGCTTGCTCCACGGCCCGCGTTTCTTCCGTATTTTCCGGCGCGGCTCGCCCGAGCCGCGCAGGTGAGCGCTCACCCACGCGCGCCGCTTTTCGTTCTTGTATTGATAATAATTCTCATTTACACTGGCAAAATTGTCAGTTGCCTTTCAATTCGCCGCTCGCCGCATTCCGTGCGCGGGCGGGCCAGCCAGGTGAACGCGTCACCCAGCCAGCCTTCGGGCTTGTTTTCGTCAATGGGAGACCACCTGTGCATTGCTATACGCTGGCGCGGCGGCCGATCTGTGCCGCGCTGTTCGGCGCGTTCGGCCTGTCCGCCGCCCCGGCTCACGCCGATTCGTCGCCGCAAGGCGCCACCCCGCCTTCCACCCTGCTCGTTGCCGCGTCCACGCGCGGCGATGCGGCGCTGCTCGACCCCGTCACCGTCACGGCCAACCGCACGGCAACGGCCACGAGCCGCACGGCTGCGTCCGTCTCGGTGATCACCGACGAGGATCTGGAGGAACAGCAGGCCACCAACATCAAGGATGCACTGCGCTACGAGCCGGGCATCACGGTGCGCCGCACCGCGTACCGGCCCAGCAGCGCCGCGCTCGGCGGCGGCCGCGACGGCGATTCGAGCATCAACATCCGTGGCCTCGAAGGCAATCGCGTGCTGCTGATGGAAGACGGCATCCGCCTGCCGAACGCGTTTTCATTCGGCCCGCTCGAAGCGGGGCGCGGCGACTACGCCGATCTCGACACGCTCAAGCGCATCGAGATCCTGCGCGGGCCGGCGTCGGCGCTCTACGGGAGCGACGGCCTGACCGGCGCGGTGAACTTCATCACGAAGGATCCGCGCGACCTGCTGTCGATCTACAACAAGCCCTATTACTTCTCGTTCCGGCCGAGCTACGATTCGGCCGACCGCAGCATCGGCGCGACCGTGTCGGCCGCGGGCGGCAACGATCGCGTCCAGGGGATGATCATCGCCGACGGCCGGCGCGGCCACGAGGTCGACACGCGCGGCAGCAACAACTCGGCGAGCACGCTGCGCACCACGTCGAACCCGCAGGACGTCTATTCGGAATCGCTGCTCGGCAAGCTCGTACTGACGCCCACCGCGCGCGACACGTTCAAGCTCACCGCCGAAACGGTGCAGCGGCGCGTGAGCACCGACGTGCTGTCCGCGATCAATCCGCCGAACACGCTCGGCCTCACGACGAACGACCGGCTCGAACGCAACCGCTTCAGCGTCGACTACGATTTCCGCGACGATGCGTTCCGCTGGTTCCAGACCGCGCACGTGCAGTTCTACTACCAGGACGCGAAGCAGGACCAGTACGCGTTCGAGACGCGCGGCGCGCCGCTGAAATCGCGTTCGCGCGACAACCAGTACAAGGAACGCACGTTCGGCGGCTCGGCGTTCGCCGAAAGCGGCTTCGCGACCGGGCCGTTCGCGCACAAGCTGCTGTACGGCGTCGACGGCAGCGTGTCGCGCGTGACGAACCTGCGCGACGGCACGGTGCCGGGCGTCGGCGAAGCGTTCCCGAACAAGGCGTTCCCCGACACCGACTACACGCTGTTCGGCGCGTTCCTGCAGGACCAGATCGGCTACGGCCGCCTGCTCGTCACGCCGGGCCTGCGCTTCGACACGTACCGGCTGAGCCCGACCGAAAACGATCCGCTGTTCACCGGCAAGGCCGTGTCGACCAGCGCGAACGAACTGTCGCCGCGCGTCGCCGTGCTCTACGAGATCACGCCCGCGGTCATTCCGTACGCGCAGTACGCGCACGGCTTCCGCGCACCGACGCCCGACCAGGTGAACAGCAGCTTCTCGAACCCGGTGTACGGCTATACGTCGATCGGCAATCCGAACCTGAAGCCCGAGACGAGCGATACCTTCGAAGCCGGGCTGCGCGGCAAGGCCGGCACCGGCTACGGCGTCGTGCGCTACAGCGCGGCCGCGTTCACGGGCCGCTACCGCAACTTCATCTCGCGCACGACGATCGCGGGCAGCGGCCGGCCGGCCGACCCGTTCGTGTTCCAGTACGTGAACTTCGCCGACGCGCGCATCCACGGCCTCGAAGGCCGCGCCGAATGGGTGATGCCGAACGGCATCACGCTGAAGACGGCGATGGCGTTCACGAAGGGCTCGACGCAGAACGACGGCGCGGCGAGCCAGCCGCTCAACACCGTCAACCCGTTCTCCGCCGTGTTCGGCGTGCGCTACGAGCCGACCGAACGCTGGTTCGTGCAGACGGACCTGCTGTTCCAGGCCGCGAAACGCGACAAGGATATCGACAAGTCCGACTGTTCGAACAAGACGTGCTTCTCGCCGCCGTCGTCGTTCGTCGTCGACCTGCGCGGCGGCTACCGCTTCAACAAGCACGTGAGCGCGACGATCGGCATCCGCAACCTGTTCGACCGCAAATACTGGAACTGGTCGGACGTGCGCGGCATCGCAGCCGATTCCCAGGTGCTCGATGCGTATACGTCGTCCGGACGCACGGTCGCCGTCAGCATGAAAGTGGATTTCTGATGCGCGCCGCCTGCGCTGCCACCCCAACCGTTACTTGAAGGAGTCCGACATGATGCAATCCGCCCTTCCCGGTCAACCGGCCACGCCGGCCCGCGCGGCCGCCGCGCTGCGCGACGCGTTCGTCAAGCTCAAGACCGAGCGCCAGCTGCGCAACCGCGACGTCGCGCAGGCGCTCGGCGTCAGCGAAGGCGAGGCGCTCGCCGCGTTCGTCGGCGAGCACGTCGTGCGGCTCGACGCGCGTTTTCCGGCGATGTTCGAGGAAATGCCGCGCCTCGGCCGCGTAATGGCGCTCACGCGCAACGACACGGCCGTCCACGAGAAGGACGGCGAATATGCGCAGATGAGCCATGACGGGCCTGTCGGCCTCGCGCTCGGCGATATCGACCTGCGCATCTTCTATCGTCACTGGGTGTCGGCGTTCGCGGTGCGCGACGAGACCGCGCACGGCCCGCTGAAGAGCCTGCAGTTCTTCGACGCGCAGGGGCATGCGATTCACAAGGTCTACCTGCGCGCGCACAGCGACCACGCCGCGTACGACGCGTTCGTCGAGCGCTGGCGCGCGCCGTCGCAGGAGCCGGGACTCGAGGTCGCGGCCGCCGCGCCGAAAACGCCCGAGCGCGCCGACACCGAGATCGACGTCGCGGGTTTTCGCGCCGCCTGGGACGCGATGACCGACACGCACCAGTTCTTCGGCATCACGCAGCGCTTCGGCGTGAGCCGCATGCAGGCGCTGCGCCTCGCCGATCCGCAATACGCGTATCCGGTCGAAACCGCGCATGCGCTGCGCCACGTGCTCGAACAGGCCGCCCAAAGCGGCCAGCCGATCATGGTGTTCGTCGGCAACGCGGGGATGATCCAGATTCATACGGGCCCGGTCGCGAACGTGCGCGAGGTCGGCGCGTGGATCAACGTGCTCGATCCGGGCTTCAACCTGCACGTGCGCGAGGACCTGATCGCCGCCGCGTGGGTCGTGAAGAAGCCGACGAGCGACGGCATCGTCACGTCGCTCGAGCTGTTCGACCGGCAGGGCGACCACGTCGCGCTGCTGTTCGGCGAGCGCAAGCCCGGCAAGGTCGAACGCGACGACTGGCGCGCGCTCGTCGCGACGCTGCCGGCCGCGGCACGCGGAGGCGCGCGGTGAGCGCGCGACCGTTCGATCCGCGCCGCCGCGCCAT
>NZ_QOBB01000125.1:0-21090 GCF_024704855.1 Burkholderia sp. HAN2018
GCCAGCCTGCAGCGCGCGGGCGGCGGCTTCCGCCTCCGCCGGGTCGCGCACCGGCAGCGCGGTCAACGCGGCCGCCTCGACCTCGTTCGGGATCAGGTAATCGACGAGCGGCAGCCAGCCGTCCGGCAGCGGCGCGACGGCCGGGGCCGGATTGAGCACCACCGTGCGGCCGAGCCGACGTCCGGCCGACAGCGCCGCGAACACCGCATCCGGCGGCGTCTCGAGCTGGCAGATCACGACGTCGGCCGACGCCAGCGCGGCCTCATGCCGCGCGACCGTATCGGTCGTGACCTCGCCATTGCCGCCCGCGACGATCACGATCGCGTTCTGGCTCGCATCGTCGACGACGATCAGCGCGACGCCGGTCGACGCCGACGCGCTCGTCGCGAGCCCCGCGCAGTCGATCCCCTCGGCTTCGAGACCCGCACGCAGTGCCGCGCCGTGCGCATCCGCGCCGACGCAGCCGATCATCGCGACCTGCGCGCCGAGCCGCGCGGCAGCGACGGCCTGGTTGCCGCCCTTGCCGCCCGCCGCCTGCGCGAACGCATGACCGGCGAGCGTTTCGCCGGGCAGCGGCAGGCGCGGCGCCCGCACGACGAGATCCATGTTGAGGCTGCCGACCACCGTTACGCGGCCGGCGCCCGCTGCGGGCGCCGTCATGCGCGACCGCCGGAAGCCGGCGGCTCGCGGTAGATCGCCGTCGATTCACGCAGCACGAGACGCGGCGACACGACGCGACGGCGGCTCGGCACGGCCGACGAGCCGCCGCCGATCCGCTCGATCAGGGTCTGCGCCGCCATTTCGCCGAGCGCGCGCACCGACTGGCCGACCGTCGACAGCGCCGGATAGGTGTAGCGGGAAAATTCGATGTCGTCGAATCCGATGATCGAACAGTCGTCCGGCACGCGCATGCCGCGCTCGGCCGCCGCACGCAGCGCGCCGACGCCCATCAGGTCGTTGCCCGCGAAGATCGCGCTCGGCCGCACCGATTCGAACAGCCGCGACGCCGCGTGATAACCGCCGAGGCACGAGAAGTCGCTTTCCGCGATCGCGCCCGGCACGATGTCGACACCGCGCTCGGCCATCGCACGGATGAAACCGTGCACGCGCATCGCGCTGACCGCCGTGTCGGTCGGCCCCGTGATGCAGCCGATCTTCGCGTGCCCGAGCTCGAGCAGGTGGCGCGTCGCCAGGTACGCGCCGCGCTCGTGGTCGATCTGCACGAGGTCGGCCGCGAGCCCCTCGATGTTGCGATCGACGACGACGAGCGGCGCATGGATGTCCGCAAGCGTCTGCGCGAGCACCGCATCCTCGCCCGCCGACGCGACGATCAGCCCGTCGATGCGCTTTTCCTGCAGCACGCGCAGGTAGTTGCGCTGCTTCACGGGATCGTCGTCCGAGTTGCAGAAGAACACGCAATAGCCATTGGCCGCGCACTGATCCTCGATGCCGCGCGCAAGTTCCGCGAAATACGGATTCGTGCTGTTCGGCACGACGAGGCCGATGGTCGCCGTCGCACGCGCCTTCAGCGAGCGTGCCACGGCCGACGGCACGTAATTCAGCTCGCGGATTGCGCCCTCGACCTTCGCACGCACATCCGCAGACACCGGCCGCGAGTTGTTCACCACGTGCGAGACGGTCGTAAACGACACGCCCGCCATGGCTGCCACATCCTTGATCGTCGCCATTTCCCGTTTCTCTCTGGTCTGTTCTGTCTGTCTTTCTACCGCACGCGCGTGCGCCGGCTGCGATACGTATCGAGCACGACCGCCACCACGATCACCGCGCCGGTGATGATCCGTTTCGTCGGCTCGTTCGCGCCGATCTGCGCCAGCCCCGCGGCCAGCACCGAGATGATCAACACGCCGAAGAACGTGCTGATCACCGAGCCGCGCCCGCCCATCAGGCTCGTGCCGCCGATCACGACGGCCGCGATCACCTGCAGTTCGAGGCCGACGCCCGCGTTCGGGTCGGCCGCCTCGAGCCGCGAAATCTGGAACAGCGACGCGAGCCCCGCGAGCGCGCCCATCAGCGCGAATACGAGAATTTTATACGGCCTCGGGTTAACCCCGGCAAGTCGGACGGCTTCTTCGTTCGTGCCGATCCCGACGAGATAGCGTCCGAACACGGTGCGCGTCAGCACGAACTGGGCCGCGATCATCACCGCGACCGCGATCAGGAACGCCGGCGAGATGCCGAGCGCGATCGGGTTCGACAGGAAATCGAACGCGTCGCCGATATAGGCGGTGCGCGAATTCGTCAGCTGGTACGCGAGGCCGCGTGCGGCCTCCAGCACGCCGAGCGACACGATGAACGACGGGATCCGCCAGCCGACCGTGACCGCGCCCGTCAGCGCGCCCGTGACGGTCGCGACCGCGATGCCGATCAGCGCGGCCGGCAGCGGCCCCCACTGCCATTTCAGCGCGGCGACGCTGACCATCGACGCGGCGAGCGCGAGCACCGAGCCGACCGACAGGTCGATCCCGGCGATGATCAGCACGAAGGTCATCCCGACCGACATCACGACGAGATCGGGAATCTGGTTCGCGATCGTGCTGAACGTATCGTAGGTCAGGAAATGCGAGCTCAGCGTCGAAAACAGCACGATCATCGCGGCAAGCGCGCCGGCGAGCCCGAGATAGTTCGACAGGCCGAGCCGCGTGCCGGACAGCGTGCGCGCGCGGCGCCCCGTCACGTCCTGCTGCGCGCCTGCGTCGGTCGGGGATACGGGAGGCTGGGTCATTGCTGTCGTCCTGTCGTCGAAGTGCCCGGAGCAGCGCCTTGCGCCTGCCCCGCGTCCGGATGCCGTGCGCCGTCCGGCGGCGTCTCGCGGCCGAAGCCGGCGAACGCCGCGGCCAGCAGTGCATCCTGGGTCCAGTTGCCGCGCTCGAACACGGCGGTCATGCGGCCGGCCGACATCACGCCGATCCGGTCGCAGATCAGCATCAGCTCACGCAGGTCGCTCGACACGACGACGAGCGCGCGGCCTTCGCGCGCGAGCGCGCCCATCAAAGTGTAGATCTCGAACTTCGCGCCGACGTCGATCCCGCGCGTCGGCTCGTCGAACAGCAGCACGCCCATGTCGCGCGCGAGCCAGCGGCCGATCACGACCTTCTGCTGATTACCGCCCGACAGCTCGCCGACCGCCTGCGCCGCACCGTGCGTGCGGATTCGCAGCGCGTCGATCTGCTGCTCGGCGAGCGCCGTTTCACGCGCGCTGTCGACGATGCCGCCGCGCGCCAGCCGGTCGAGCTGGCCGAGCGACACGTTCGCGGTGATCGACTGCGTGAGCAGCAACCCTTCGCCCTTGCGATCCTCGGTGATCAGCGCGATGCCGTGCTTCACCGCCTCGACGGGCGAGCCGATCCGCACCGGCTTCGGCGGCTGGCCGATCGCGATCGTTCCCGCATCCGGCGCATCCGCGCCGTAGATCAGCCGCAGCAGTTCGGTACGTCCCGCGCCGATCAGCCCCGAGATGCCGAAGATCTCGCCCGCGCGCACCTCGAGCGACACGTCGCGCACCGCCGTCCCGCGGGCGAGGCCCGACACGACGAGCCGCGGTGCGCCGATACGGCGCTCGCCGAGATCGATGTGCTCGCCGATCTCGCGCCCGACCATCAGCGTGACGAGCCCGTCGGACGTCGTCGCCGCCATGTCGCCCGCATGGACGAGCCGGCCGTCGCGCAGTACCGCGACCCGCTCGGCGACACGCGCGAGCTCCTCGAGCCGGTGCGAGATGTAGATGATCGCGACCCCGCGTGCCTTCAGCCGGTCGATCTGCTCGAACAGCAGCTCGACTTCACGCGCGGTCAGCATCGCGGTCGGTTCGTCGAGAATCAGCACGCGGCAGTCGCCGATCAAGTTGCGCGCGATCTCGACCATCTGCTGATGGCCGATGCCGAGCGCGCCCACCGGCGTATCGGGATCGACC
Organism: Burkholderia sp. HAN2018; assembly: GCF_024704855.1. Lineage (NCBI taxonomy): Bacteria > Pseudomonadati > Pseudomonadota > Betaproteobacteria > Burkholderiales > Burkholderiaceae > Burkholderia > Burkholderia sp. HAN2018. Next base: position 3,932 of record NZ_QOBB01000125.1, read on the forward strand.
GTGTCGAGCCCGACCTGTGCCATCGCGGCCCGCGCGTCGTCGCGCAACCGCGCGCGGTCGATGATCCCGAAGCGCCGCGGCAGGCGGTTCAGGAACAGGTTTTCGGCGACCGTCAGGGTCGGCAGCAGGTTCAGCTCCTGCATCACCATGCGCACGCCGAGCGCCTCGGCCTGCGTCCGGCTCGCCGGCGCATAGGGCTGGCCGCCCAGCTGCATCGTGCCGGCGGTCGGCTCGACGAGCCCGCCGATGATCTTCGACAGCGTGCTCTTGCCGGCGCCGTTCTCGCCCGTCAACGCAAGCGCGTGGCCCGCGTCGAGCGTCAGCGTGACCTCGGCGAGCACGGGTTCGGCATAGGTCTTGCCGATGCCGGATACGGACAGCACGGGAGCGGCTGCGCGGGAGGGTTGGGAAGTCGGGTCCATCGCGATCCTGATTGCGGCCGCGCGCACGCGGCGCGCGGGTATGACGCTCACAAGTGCATGTGCATGCAGTGGCCGTGATCGCGCTCACCCCTGATAACGGCCGCCGCGCCCGATTCTTGAGGGCGGCGGCCGTATCGGGGTTGCGTCACTTCGTCACGAGATCCACCGGCGTCTCGACCACGCCCGACATGTCGGCCTGCTTGCGATGCTCGGAGATCGCCTTGAGCGCCGTGTCGATGCCGAACACGGCCTGCTTCGCCGCGTACTGATCGGCCGTCGCGAGCACGCGGCCGTCCTTCAGCATCGGCTTGATCGCGTTGATGTTGTCGTAGCCGACCACGAACACCTTGCCCTGCTTGCCGGCCGCGCGCACGGCCGACACGGCGCCGATCGCCATGTTGTCGTTGCCGCACAGCAGCGCCTTCAGGTTCGGGTATTCGTTGAGCATCGCGGCCGCGACCGCATTGCCCTTGTCGATCTCCCATTCACCGGACTGCACCGATACGACCTTCATCCCGCCCGCCTTCATCGCATCCTCGAAGCCGGCCGTGCGCTGCTGCGCATTGGTCGTCGTCGACACGCCCTCGACGATGCCGACCTGGTCGCCCGCCTTCAGCCGCTTCGCGAGGTAATCGCCGATCTTGCGCGCGCCCTTGCGGTTGTCCGGGCCGACGAACGGTACGTTCAGGTTCTTCGATTTCAGCACGTCGGGATCGAGCCGGTTGTCGATGTTCACGACGATGATGCCGGCGTCGACCGCCTTCTTCACGACCGGCACGAGCGCCTTCGAATCGGCCGGCGCGAGTACGATCGCGTCGACCTTCGACACGATCATCTGCTCGACGATGCGGATCTGGTTCGCGGTGTCGGTCTCGTCCTTGATGCCGTTGGTGATCAAGTCGAACTGGTTCGCGTTGTGCTTCTGGTATTCCTTCGCGCCCGTTTCCATCGTCAGGAAGAACTCGTTGGCGAGCGACTTCATCACGAGCGCGACCTTCGGCTTGGCCGATGATTGCGCATGGACGGCCGGTGCGGCGGCAACCGCGACGGCGGCGAGCGCGGCGGTCAGGAAGCGACGGCGAAAGAGGACATTCATACACATCTCCTGGCGACCGGCCCCAAGGACCGGACTATTGTTTGACTGTTGTTTTAATGTGAGCAAACGTTTGCGCCACACTACCCGGGCAATGGCCATCGATGCTGCTGTCGGTACCACGGAATGGAAGCGAGGCAGACGGCCGACTGCCTGACGCGTGCTGTTGTTTACGCGCCGCCGCCGGCGGGAAGCCGGCGGAGTGAAGGCTATGCTGTACCGATTCGCGTCGGCGCGCAACCTGTCTGATCAATATTTAAGGGTTTATTCGGAGCGCGTGTCACGCCGGATCCCGCGGCGCCGGCTCGTCTTCATCGGCTGACGGCGGCTCGCCGAATCGGTTCGCATGCGGCGTGCCGGCGATGAAGCCGTTCATCACGAACAACGCGAGCGCGCCGACGATCGGCACGAACACCAACAGCATCCACCATCCCGACTTGTCGATGTCGTGCAGCCGCTTCACACCGACCGCAATCGACGACCACGCCGCGACGACGGCGACCACGATGAGCACCAGCATCGCCAGCAGCGGCAGATCGTCATCCGGCGAGCGGTGCGAATCCGCATCGAAAAACACGCTGAGCAACGCGGAAACCAGTGCGTAGATCCACCACGGCAGGCGCCCGATCCGGCCTTCGAAGGAAAAGAGAAACCATTTCAGGTTCATTGTTTACCTCGTCGTCACGCGTGTTGCGTGCTGTGCGCCATGCTGCCGAATGTGTCCGAACGGGCAATCCGCGTGCGTTGTGTTGCGAATGCGAACGGCCGGTCGGGATGGTGCCGGAGAGTCGCGGCAACACCCGTCAGCCGGTATTCACGCGCATTGAATCACAGACAAGGAGAAACGGGGCGGCCGGTATGCAGGATGGCAAGGCCCGATGCGAGGCGCTCGAACGTACCGTCTTGATTTCTCGCTGGCAGGCGAGCGCATGTCGTGCGCCGGGTGCGGGGATGAATCGGCAGGAAACCGCGATTGCGGCCGGTGATTCGGTGAGTCTGGGTCGAACAACCAGGCGGCGGCAAATCGCCTGCCGCCTGGTGCATGACGGGACGTCGCGCCATCCGCGGTGATCGCGCGGACGGCGCACGACGTACTGTCGTCAAACGGCTTCGCGCAACAGCCCCGCGATTTCCGCTTCGTTCAGGTGCGGCGCGAACATCTCGATCAGCCGGTACGCATACGCACGCAGGAATGCGCCCTTGCGCAGGCCGACCCGCGTCGTGCTCGCCTCGAACAGGTGCTGCGTATCGAGCGCGACGAGCCCCGTGTCGCGCTGCGGATCGTAGGCCATCGCCGCGACGACGCCGATCCCCATCCCGAGCTCGACATAGGTCTTGATCACGTCGGCGTCGATCGCGGTCAGCACGACGTCGGGCACGGCACCCGCCTGCGTGAATGCCTGGTCGATGTGCGAGCGGCCCGTGAAGTCCTGGTCGTACGTGATGATCGGGTACTCGGCGATTTCCTCGAGCGTCAGGTTCTCGCGACCGACGAGCGGATGGCCCTTCGGCACGACGACCGTGTGGTGCCACGAATAGCACGGGAACGTGACGATGTCCGGATAGCGGTCGAGCGCTTCGGTCGAGATGCCGAGATCGGCCTCGCCGTTCAGGATCATCTGCGCGATCTGCTGCGGGCTGCCCTGGCGCAGCGCGAGATGGACCTTCGGGAACACGTCGGTAAACTGCCGGATCACCTTCGGCAGCGCGTAGCGCGCCTGCGTGTGCGTCGTCGCGACGACGAGGTGGCCGCTGTCCTGGTCTGCGAACTGGCGCGCGACGCGGCGCAGGTTCTCGGCATCGAGCAGCATCCGCTCGATCAGCTGGTGCACGGCCTTGCCGGGCTCCGTGAGCCCCGTCAGCCGCTTGCCGCGCCGGATGAAGATATCGACGCCCAGTTCATCCTCGAGATCCTTGATCTGCTTGGACACGCCGGACTGCGACGTGTACAGCACGTTCGCGACTTCCGTCAGGTTCATGTTCTGGCGCACCGCTTCGCGCACGAACCGCAATTGCTGAAAATTCATGGGTATGCCTCTTAGGCTGTCGTTGTTTGATTGTCTGATCGGAGCGCGCTCCGCCCCCTGCCCTGCATTCTGGCGTCAACGCGCGGGAAACACACGCACCGCGCGCGGCACGGCCGTCGCACCGTCGCCGACCTGCAGCGACAGCGCACGCCATGCGTCGCGATCGAGTTCCGCCTCGAGCGCGCCGCCTGCGCGCGCCTCGAGCTCCACGCGCACCGAACCGCCGAGCGGGATCACACGGCGCACGTCCACCGCGATGCCGTCACGGTGCCCTTCGCCCGCCGGCCAGAGTTGCAGGTCGTGCGGCCGCACATACGCGTTCGCAGGGCCCGCGAAATCGGCATCGACCTCGATCGGCGCAGCCGCGCCCTCGGCCACGAAGCCGCGCCCGGCGACCGTGCCCGGCAGCCGGTTGGCCGCGCCGAGGAACTCGTAGACGAACGCGCTCTGCGGATGATCGTAGACGTCCTGCGGGCTGCCGACCTGCTCGACGTGGCCGCGGTTCAGCACGACGATGCGGTCCGCGACTTCCAGCGCCTCCTCCTGGTCGTGCGTGACGAAGATCGTCGAGATGTGCAGGTCGTCGTGCAGACGACGCAGCCAGCCGCGCAGTTCCTTGCGGACCTTCGCGTCGAGCGCGCCGAACGGCTCGTCGAGCAGCAGCACCTTCGGCTCGACCGCGAGCGCGCGGGCGAGCGCGATGCGCTGGCGCTGGCCGCCCGACAGCTCCGACGGATAACGCTGCGCAAGCCAGTCGAGCTGCACGAGCTTCAGCAGCTCGTGCACCTTGTCGCGGATCGCGCTTTCCGACGGCCGCTCGCGGCGCGGCTTCACGCGCAGCCCGAACGCGACGTTCTCGAACACGGTCATGTGGCGGAACAGCGCGTAGTGCTGGAACACGAACCCGACCTGCCGATCGCGCGCGCCGACCGACGCGACGTCGAGCCCCTGCAGCACGACCTGGCCGGCGTCCGCGTGCTCGAGGCCCGCGATCACGCGCAGCAGCGTGGTCTTGCCGCAGCCGGACGGCCCGAGCAGCGCGACCAGTTCACCGGGCGGGAAGTCGAGCGACACGTTGTCGAGCGCCGTGAAATCGCCGAAGCGCTTCTGAAGGTTACGGACGGTGATACCCATTCTGGTTGCCTCTTTACGATTTCGACGAAACGGCGGCGGGGCCGGCGTGTGCGGGAACGGTGTCGCTCGCGCCGGCCAGTTCGGCGGCGAGATGACGCTCGGCGATCAGTTTCAGGGTGAGCGTGACGAGCGCGAGCAGCGCGAGCACCGACGCCACCGCGAACGCTGCCGCGAAGTTGTATTCGTTGTACAGGATCTCGACGTGCAGCGGCATCGTGTCGGTCACGCCGCGGATGTGGCCCGATACGACCGACACCGCGCCGAACTCGCCCATCGCACGCGCGTTGCACAGGATCACGCCGTACAGCAGACCCCACTTCACGTTCGGCAGCGTCACGCGGCGGAAGATCTGCCAGCCCGACGCGCCGAGCACGCGCGCGGCTTCTTCCTCGTCGGTGCCTTGCGCCTGCATCAGCGGAATCAGCTCGCGCGCGACGAACGGGAACGTGACGAAGATCGTCGCGAGCACGATGCCCGGCACCGCGAAGATGATCTGCACGTCGTGTGCCTGCAGCCACGGCCCGAGCCAGCCCTGCGCACCGAACAGCAGCACGTACACGAGACCCGAGATCACCGGCGACACCGAGAACGGCAGGTCGATCAGCGTCGTCAGCAGCGCCTTGCCGCGGAATTCGAATTTCGCGATCGCCCACGACGCGCACACACCGAACACGAGGTTCAGCGGTACGGCGATCACGGCGACGGTCAGCGTCAGCTTGATCGCCGACCACGCGTCGGGATCGGCCAGCGATTCGAGATAGAAGCCGACACCTTTTCTCAGCGCCTCGACGAACACCGCGGCGAGCGGTACGACGAGGAAGAACGCAAGGAACGCCAGCGCGATGCCCGTGAGCAGCCAGCGCACGACGCGCGACTCGCTGACGGGGTCGAGCCGCTTCGCGGCGCGCCCTTGCTCGGCCGAAGACGGGGTTTTCAGCACGACGGTGGCCTCCTGGCTCATTGCTGGCCTCCTGCTGCGGCGGCGGTGACGGTAGCAGGCGCGGGACCGCTCGCACCCTTGCTCGTGCGGCGCTGCAGATACCACTGCAGCGTGTTGATCAGCAGCAGCATCAGGAACGACACGACGAGCATCACGACCGCCAGCGCGGTCGCGCCCGCGTAGTCGTACTGCTCGAGCTTCGTGATGATGAGCAGCGACGTGATCTCGGATTTCATCGGCACGTTGCCGGCGATGAAGATCACCGAGCCGTATTCGCCGAGCGCACGCGCGAACGCGAGCGCGAACCCGGTGAGGAGCGCAGGCAGCACGGCCGGCAGCACGACGCGGCGGAACGTCAGCCAGCGCGACGCGCCCAGGCACGCGGCCGCCTCTTCCTGCTCGCGCTCGAAATCCTCGAGTACCGGCTGCACGGTGCGCACGACGAACGGCAGCCCGATGAAGGTCAGCGCGACCAGCACGCCGGCCGGCGTGAACGCGATCTTGATGCCGAGCGGCGCGAGATACTGGCCGACCCAGCCGTTGGTCGCATAGACGGCCGCGAGCGAGATGCCGGCAACCGACGTCGGCAGCGCGAACGGCAGGTCGACGATCGCATCGACGAGGCGCTTGAACGGGAACGTGTAGCGCACGAGCACCCACGCGACGAGGAAGCCGAACACGGCGTTGATCAGCGCGCCGCCGAGTGCGGACGTGAACGTCAGCCGGTACGACGCGAGCACGCGCGGCGACGCGACGGCGGTGACGAACTGGTCCCACGACAGCGTCGCGGTCTTCAGGAACGTGGCGGCGAGCGGTATCAGCACCACGAGGCTCAAATAGGCCACCGTGATGCCTAGCGTCACGCCGAAACCGGGCAGCGCGCTCGGCTTGCGAAAGGTGTACGTCGTCATCGGATGCTCTTGCTGGGTCGATGCTGCTCATGGGTCGACGCAAACGCCGGCGCGATGCTTTGCGCCGGCGGCCCGCCGAGGGTGCGGCGCGCTGTCGTGGCGCGCCGCTGTCGTTATGGTGTTACTGCGGCTTGTAGATCGAATCGAACACGCCGCCATCCGCGAAATGCGTCTTCTGCGCATTCGTCCAGCCGCCGAAGGTATCGTCGACCGTGTACAGCTTCAGCTTCGGGAACTGCTTGGTCAGCTCCGCCGGCACGTTCTTCGAACGCGGCCGGTAGTAGTTGCGTGCCGCGATCTCCTGGCCCTGCGGGCTGTACAGGAAGTTCAGGTACGCATCGGCCAGCTTGCGCGTGCCCTTCTTGTCGACGACCTTGTCGACCACCGCGACGGGCGGCTCGGCCAGGATGCTCACCGACGGCACGACGATCTCGAACTTGTCGGTACCGAATTCCTTGACCGACAGGAACGCCTCGTTTTCCCATGCGATCAGCACGTCGCCGATCCCGCGCTGCACGAAGCTCGTGGTCGCGCCGCGTGCGCCCGAATCGAGCACGCCCGCGTTCTTGTAGAGCTTCGTGACGAATTCCTTCGCCGTCTGCTCGTTGCCGCCCGGCTTGTGCACCGCGTACGCCCATGCGGCCAGGTAGTTCCAGCGTGCGCCGCCCGACGTCTTCGGGTTCGGCGTGACGATCGAGATGCCCGGCTTGGTCAGGTCGTCCCAGTCCTTGATCCCCTTCGGGTTGCCCTTGCGCACCAGGAACACGATCGTCGACGTATACGGCGACGCGTTGTCGGGCAGGCGCTTCTGCCAATCCTTGTTGACGAGGCCCTTGTTCGCGAGCGCGTCGATGTCGTACGCCAATGCCAGCGTGACGACGTCGGCCTGCAGGCCGTCGAGCACCGAGCGCGCCTGCGCGCCCGAACCGCCGTGCGACTGCTTGAAGTTGACGGTCTCGCCCGTCTTCGCCTTCCACTCCTTGCCGAACGCCTGGTTGAAGTCCTGATACAGCTCGCGCGTCGGGTCGTACGACACGTTCAGGAAGGTCGTATCGGCCTGGGCGTGCGTCGCGACGCCCAGCGCCGCCGCCGCGCCCAGCGCGAGTGTTGCGATCAGGCGGCCCACTCCGCCCACCAGCCCCGTATTGCGCTTGCCCATCCTTGGTTCTCCAGTGTTGTCGGTATTGCGATGTCGGGCCAGTCTAGCGAACGGGTTACATGATTAAAAATAATCGTTCCTCATTTTTTAATACTCAAAAGTGCTAACGCAGACGGGATGGACGGTTGCGGCAGATGAACCGGCGTCCGGACGTCGCAAAATCACGTCGGAACCGGCGTGATCGCGTCGAACCTCACGTAACACTTGAAATTCGCGAACTACTGTATAAAAATACAGCTCACTGTCTATCCATACAGTTGAGCCATGACCAAACTCACCGCCCGTCAGCAGCAAGTGTTCGACTTGATCCGTCGCGCGATCGAGCGCTCCGGATTCCCGCCCACCCGTGCCGAGATCGCGGCCGAACTGGGCTTCAGCTCGCCGAATGCGGCCGAAGAGCACCTGCGCGCGCTGGCGCGCAAGGGTGTGATCGAGCTGGCCGCCGGCGCGTCGCGCGGCATCCGCCTGCTCGGCATCGACGATGCCCCGCACCAGTTCACGCTCCCGCACGCCGGCCTGATGCAGCTGTCGCTGCCGCTCGTCGGCCGTGTGGCAGCCGGTAGCCCGATCCTCGCGCAGGAGCACATCTCGCAGCATTACGCGTGCGATCCCGCGCTGTTCACCAGCAAGCCCGACTACCTGTTGAAAGTGCGCGGCCTGTCGATGCGCGACGCCGGCATCCTCGATGGCGACCTGCTCGCCGTGCAGAAGCGCACGGAAGCGAAGGACGGCCAGATCATCGTCGCGCGTCTCGGCGACGACGTCACGGTCAAGCGCCTGATGCGCCGGCCGGGCGGTCTCGAGCTGATCGCGGAGAACCCGGATTACGAAAACATCTTCGTCAAGGCCGGCAGCGCGGAATTCGCGCTGGAAGGCATCGCCGTCGGGCTGATCCGCTCGGGCGAACTCTGACATTCCGTCTCGCTGAGGAGAACATCATGGAACGCCTTGCCCGCCTGCTGCCTTTCCGTCAATTCGGTCGCCTGCGTCACCTGCGCGGCCGCACGCCCTGCGCACCGCTGTCCGCGGCGGCGCCTGTGCAAGAAGAAGTCGCAGTCGAACGGCAGGCGTCCCTGCTGCCGTCGGCGCTCCCCGCTTTCGCGCGGGTATCGCTGAACGCCGGCCTGAATCACGCGGAACCCGCGCGTCGCGCGCCGGTGCGCGTCTATCACGGTCGTTCACGCCTGATCATGGTCGGCACGATCGATGCCGTGTGCCGGATGATCGATCGCTGCATTGCAGAGGAACGATCGGCCACGCCTGGCGGTCTCTGATTGCGGAACATCCCCGCACCGGAGGCAACGTGACCGGATCTTCGGGCCGCGCATGGCGGCTCAAACCCCTGCTGATCATCGTGCTGGCCATCGCCGCCGTTGCGGCGATCGGCTATGCCTACGCGTCGCCGTACGTCGCGCTCGGCCGCCTGAAAACGGCGATCGATGCGCGCGATGCGCAGGCCATCAGTGAATACGTCGATTTTCCATCGCTGCGCATCAGCCTGAAGCAGCAGGTCACGGAAGAGCTGATGCGCCGGATCGACGCGGTGAAGAAGAGCAATCCGTTCGCGGTGCTCGGTGCACTGATCGGGTCGGCATTGATCGGCCCGCTGGTCGATGCATACGCGACCCCGGAGGGCGTGGCCGCGCTGATGAGCGGATTGCCTCCGCGTGGCAATCCGGGAGAGCGTCCACCTGACTTGTCGAATCTGCCACCAGGCAGCGATGCATCGGGCAACACGCCGGCCGCACCAACGCCCAATCAGGCTTCGGCAAGCGCAGCCGCTCCGGGCAGCAACGCGGCAGCCGCATCATCGCCGCCCCCTGCTGCTGCCGCGCCGGCCAGCCCGGTCGATGCAACGCATTCGCCGCATCAGCAGCAAACCAGCGCCGGCTACCGGAATATCGATGAATTCGTCGTGACCTACCAGCGCAGTGCCGACGGCACGCGCTATGCGGCGATATTCCACCGCTTCGGCCTGTTCTCGTGGAAGTTGTCCGCAATCGACCTGCACGCTTGACAGGGCCCGACAGGACTTGACTGGCTCGGGGTCGTCGCCCGAGCCACTGAGGCGGCGTGACTGCCCGACCGGCACGGTTCGCCAGTCAGGCAGTCATCGAATCATTGGATCATTTGCCGTTCGCCGTGGCCGCTTCACGCTCGCGTGCGATTTCAGCCTTCTGCTCTTGCGCCGACGAACACGCGACCAGAATGCTGCAGTTCACGCGATCGAGCAGTTGTGTGTTGCCCGAGCCCATCCACCATCTCGACAGCCCGCTGCGGCACCGGTGGCCGACGACGACGAGATCGGCGTTCAGTTCGGTCGCGAGATTCGCGATTTCGTCGATCGGATAGCCGAATGCGAAATGGCCTTCGGCCTGCACGCCGCGCTCGCGCAGCCAGTTCACCCCTTCCTGCAGGATTTCACGCGCGGTTTCCTCGAACCGGCCGCACGCGACGTCGGTCAGCAAACCCGCGCTCTGTGCAATGCTCGAGCGCATGTCGACGACCGACAGCAAATGCGTTTCGGCCTTCAGGTCCATCGCGAGATTGGCGCCGCAGCGCAGTGCCTTGCGCCCTTCGAGCGTGCCGTCGTAACACAGCAGAATCTTGTTGTAGCTAGCCATGAAACCTCCCTATCGCAACAACGAGCCTACGCATTCATCATGGTGCGCCGCAATTCAGGACGCAAGGGATGGAAAACGCTGATTCGCCCCGCTCGGCGCGTGCGCGATGATGCGGTGCACGATCGGTGCGCGCATGCATCGCACCGCGCAGGCATGCCCTGAAGAGACGCAGCCGATGCACTAGAATGGCCCGTTCGTACTCCAGCGGGCCACCAGGCGCCGGCGTCGTGCGCTTCGGTCATGCCCGTGTGACAGGCAATCGTCCGATCGGTTCGCCAACCGGCCATGCATCCGGCAGCGGAACACTGCCGCGCCCGCATACAACGACAACACACCCATGCTCGTTGCACCGATCGATTTCCGGAACGTCGAAAAGCGCTATGGCGACAAGCTTGTCGTCAACGGCCTGTCGTTCACCGTGCAGGCCGGCGAATGCTACGGCCTGCTCGGCCCCAACGGCGCAGGCAAGACCACCACGCTGAAAATGCTGCTCGGCCTCACGCACCCCGATGCAGGCACCATTTCGCTCTGCGGCGAACCGGTTCCATCGCGTGCGCGGCATGCGCGCCAGCGTGTCGGGGTCGTCCCGCAGTTCGACAATCTCGACCCCGACTTCACCGTGCGCGAGAACCTGCTCGTCTTCAGCCGCTATTTCGGCATGTCGGCGCAGGCTGCGCACGCGCTCGTGAAACCCCTGCTCGAATTCGCGAAGCTCGAGAACAAGGCCGATGCGAAGGTCGGCGAGCTGTCGGGCGGCATGAAGCGCCGACTCACGCTCGCCCGTGCGCTCGTCAACGATCCCGATGTGCTGGTGCTCGACGAGCCGACGACGGGCCTCGACCCGCAGGCGCGCCACCTCATGTGGGAACGCCTGCGCTCGCTGCTCGCTCGAGGCAAGACGATCCTGATCACCACGCACTTCATGGAAGAAGCCGAGCGCCTGTGCGACCGGCTGTGTGTGATCGAGGAAGGCCGCAAGATCGCCGAAGGAGCGCCGCACGCGCTGATCGAATCGGAGATCGGCTGCGACGTGATTGAGATCTACGGGCCCGATCCGGCCACGCTGCGCGACGAGCTGGCGGCGTTCGCGAAGCACACCGAGATCAGCGGCGAGACGCTGTTCTGCTACGTGAGCGACCCGGAACCGCTCAGTGCGCGACTCAAGGGTCGCACGGGGTTGCGCTATCTGCATCGCCCGGCCAATCTGGAAGATGTGTTCCTGCGGCTCACGGGCCGCGAAATGCAGGACTGATCGATCATGGACGTGCGCAACTATTCCGCCACCGCCCCGTCGGCACCGCCACGCGTGTCACGCTTCGCGATCGCGATGCCCGCGAACGCAACCAACTGGATCGCCGTCTGGCGGCGCAACTATCTCGTCTGGCGCAAGCTCGCGCTCGCGTCGATGTTCGGCAATCTTGCCGATCCGATGATCTATCTGTTCGGTCTGGGGTTCGGGCTCGGCCTGATGCTCGGCCACGTCGATGGCGTGTCGTATATCGCGTTCCTCGCGGCCGGTACGGTCGGCTCGAGCGTGATGATGTCCGCGAGCTTCGAGTCGATGTATTCGGGTTTCTCGAGGATGCACGTGCAGCGCACATGGGAAGCGATCATGCATACGCCGCTTGCGCTCGGCGACATCGTGCTCGGCGAGATCGTCTGGGGGGCCAGCAAGGCGATGCTGTCGGGGGCCGCGATCATGCTCGTCGCGGGGGCGCTCGGCTATGCGCAGTTTCCGTCGATGCTCGCGGCGCTGCCCGTGATCGCGCTCGCGGGCCTCGCGTTCGCAAGCGTCGCGATGATCGTCACGGCGCTCGCACCGTCCTATGATTTCTTCATGTTTTATCAGACGCTCGTGCTGACGCCGATGCTGCTGCTGTCGGGCGTGTTCTTCCCGACCACGCAGCTGCCGCCGATCGCGCGGCACGCGGCGCAGGCACTGCCGCTCGCGAACGCCGTCGAGCTGATCCGGCCCGCGATGCTCGGCCGGCCGGCGACCGACGTCGCGCTGCATGTCGCGGTGCTCGCCGGCTACGCGATCGGCGGGTTCCTGCTGTCCGCCTGGCTGTTCCGGCGGCGGATGATGCGCTGACGGCCGGCGCACCGGGCGCCGGCTTCATGCGACGACGTTACTCGTCGTCGTCGCTCCACGGGATCTCGACGTCGGTCAGGAACGCGACGGTCGCGAGCGGGCCACCTTCCTGGCGGCCGAGCTTGCCGTCCGCGCGATGCCATTCGACGCGGAACTGCGTGCCCGGATCGTCGGCGACCAGATAAACCGAGCGCAGCTCTTCCTTGTCGGCCTCGTCCACCGGGCCGTCGAACGACACCAGCATCTTCTGCGGCCACAGGCCGTTGACCGGATCGTAAATGCGGTCGCCTTGCGGAATGTCGATGCTGGCCTCGACGCCGATCGTTGCGGAGGCCTCGATGATCATCGTGCCGAGTGCGTTCAGCACGGCAGTCGCCCGCGCGGAATTGGCCTGGCGGATCGCGAGATCGCCGCGCGTCAGCGCCTTTTCGAGTCGAGGATGAATCTTCGGTTGGGTCATGCGTTTTCCTGTTTGCTTCTTGTAAATGGCGCCGCACGCGTGAAACGGCGGCGCCGGATGAATACGACGATTGCGCCCGGCCGGCGCACCGCTTGCGCGCGTCAGAACCCGAGCGCGACCGCGAGCAGGCCGCTCGCAATCCCGAACACGACGACGAGGATCGCGACAATGGCCAGCATGTAAGGCTTGAACGAACGCGCGAGCATCGCGAGCGACGGCACGCTGATCGGCGGCAGCGTCATCAGCAGCGCGGCGGCCGGGCCGACGCCCATGCCGAGCGACAGCATCGCCTGGATGATCGGCACCTCGCCCGCCGTCGGGATCACGAACAGCATGCCCGCGACCGCGAAGGCGACGATCCAGCCGAGATGATTGCCGATGTCCGGGCCGATATGCGGAAACAGCCATGCGCGCGCGGCGCCGAGCAGCAGCACGAGCACGATGTATTCGGGCACGAGCCGCACGGCCATGCGCGCGAGCAGCTTCATCCAGCGGACGAACGGATTGCCGGCCGCGGCCTGCTCGGCCGCCAGCGCGGCGAGCTGCGCATCGTCGATGCGGGCGTCTTCAGGGCGCGCGATCCGGTTCAGCAGATAGCCGATCCCGAATACCATCGCGACGCCCAGCACGAGGCGCAGCGCACTCCAGTGCCAGCCGAGCACGAAGCCCATGAAAACCAGCGCCGCCGGGTTCAGCACCGTGTTGCCGAGCCAGAACGCGACCGCGCCGCCCGGCGAGGCATGGCGTGCACGCAGCCCCGCGACGACCGGCGCCGCGCAGCACGTGCACATCATGCCGGGCAGCGACAGCAGGCCGCCCGCGGCAACGCTGCCGAAGCCGGTGCGGCCGAGCACGCGCGCGACCCAGTGCGCGGGCAGCAGCGCCTGTACGGCCGAACCGAGCAGCAAGCCGAGCACCATCGCCTGCCAGATCGCCTTGCCGTACGCCCATGCGTAGTCGAGCGCGGCCTTCAGCGACGGCTCGGGCGCGGCCGCCGACGTGCCCATCAGGATCGACTGTCCGATCGAATGATGCTCGGCGGCAACGAACGCCTTGTTGTAGTACGGGAACCATTTCACATAGAACAGCCCCGCGACCGCGATCAGCAGGAAGGTCATCCAGCCGAGTGCCGGATTGGGTTGGGTGCGTGTGGTCGTCATCGTGTGATCGTCGATTGGTTTTTGTCGGTGGCGGGCTTCACGCCTGCCGCAAGCGCGACCGACGCGGGCAGCCCGGCCTGCGCGAGTTGCGCCAGCAGCGTGCGCGCCTGGTCGCACACATCGGCCGCGTTGGGCCGGAAGGTGAACGTCAGCGCCCGGTTCGGCTTGTTGTACGTCGCGCGATAAGTGCGCGCATAGGCGGGATCGTAATGCTTGTCGATCAGTTCGGTGAACAGTTCGGCACGCGCGCCGGCATCGATCAGCGCCTTCCAGTGCGTCACCTGTTCGCGGCTGTGCAGGCCGATCAGCCGGTGCAGCTGTGCCTTGAACGCGTCCGGTTCGTCGAACAGGTGCGCGTAATCGTCGAGGAGGAACGCGATGCGCTCGTCATGCGCCGCGTCGACATGCACCCACGGCCCTGCGTGAAACGCTTCGATCAACGCGATCGGCAACTGCACGAGCCCGATCCTGCGGCTTTCCGACTCGACAAATACCGGCCATTCGGGGTCGAAACGCCCAAGTGTTTCAACGAGCCCCGAATCGAACCCCTTCTGCGCCGGCTGCGGCTTGCCCGGCAGCGCGCCGAGCAGCGAACCGCGATGGCACGCGAGCGCCTCGAGATCGAGCGTCTGCGCGCCCGCGTCGCGCAGCGCGTTCAGCAGGCGCGTCTTGCCGCAGCCCGTATGGCCGACGAGCGCGATGTAGCGAAAGCGCGTCGGCAGCGAGTCGAGCGTCGCGCACACCGACTGGCGGTATGACTTGTAGCCGCCGTCGAGCTGGCGCGCCTTCCAGCCGATCAGGTTGAACCAGGTCGTCATCGAGCCCGAGCGCTTGCCGCCGCGCCAGCAGTAGATCAGCGGCCGCCAGTTGCGCGGCCGGTCGGCGAACGTCGTGTCGAGATGACGCGCGATATTGCGTGCCACCATCGCCGCGCCGACGCGCGTCGCCTCGTACGGCGACACCTGCCGGTACATCGTGCCGACGAGCACGCGCTCCTCGTTGCTGAGCACGGGCGCGTTCAGCGCGCCGGGGATATGATCCTCGGCGAACTCGAGCGGCGTGCGCACGTCGATGATCTCGTCGAACTCGCCGGCGCGATCGAGGGTGACAATCAGGTTCTTCAATTTGGCGTCGAACAGGGGCGATGCGGCTCGATGAGCCGCATGGGCACGGAAGGCGGATTGGCGATTATCTCACGGGCCGGCGTCTCGGGCCGCGCGCGGCGGCCGGCGGCGGCGATGCGGCCTGCATCGCGTCGATCAGATGGTCGCGGAACGCGCGAACCGACGCGGGCAGATCGCGCCCCGCCATCGTCTGTACCTGGATGCTGCGCTCGCGCAACTGCGGGTTCGTCACGGGCACGACGACGAAGCCGTCCGCGGCGCAGCGGTCGCGCACCGACAGCAGCCCCGTGAACATCACCGCGCCCGTGCGCCGCGCATAACCGTACATCGCCGCCGTGTTGTTGCTCGTCAGTTCAGGCTCGAGCAGCAGCCCGTCGAGCGCGCATGCGATGTCGATCAACTGGCGCACCGTGGTGCCGGCCTCGGGCAGCACGTGCGGGTGACGCGCGACATCGGCGAGCGACACCGCTTCACGCGTCGCGAGCGGATGGTCGCGCCGCACCAGCGCGAAGATCGGCGCGCGCTCGGTATGCTCGACGCGCACGCCCTTCTCCGGCGCGAGGCTGAAGCTCAACGCGATGTCCACGTCGCCGTCGCGCACGCGCCGCGTCGCGTCCGCCGGCGACACGACCCACACCGAGAAATCGACGCCCGGATGGCGCGCCTTGAAGCGTGCGAGCGTGCCGGGCAGGAAATCGATCGCGAACCCTTCCGAGCAGGCGATCTTCAGCAGGCTGCCGTGCAGCGCGTCGAGCCCGCCGATGTCCTTCATCACGTGCTCGGCCTCCAGCAGGCTGCGCTGCGCGAATGCCAGAAGCCGCTCGCCGGCCTCCGACAGCGCCATCCCGCGCGGCCGGCGCTCGAACAGCGGTGCCCCAAGCTCGCTCTCGAGTTTCGCGATCTGGCGGCTGATCGCCGAGACGGCCACGTGCAGCCGCGCGGACGCGTCGCTGATCGAACCGGTGCGCGCCACCTCGACGAAATACCGCAACGCCAGGCCATGCAGGAAAGCCGCCATCGTTCTGTCTCCACCCGGCTGCCGGCCGCGTTGCTTTGCCTTTTCGGCAAAGAAAGGTTCGAAATTCGATCATTGTGACAAAAAAAACGGCTTTCTAGAATCGATCGCACTTCACGCTGCACGCACGATCCGCGGCGTGCAGCGAACCCGACACAGGAGACACGACTTGAGCCGTACCGCCGCCATCCAGCACGCGCTGAACCAGTTCGAATCCGGTGCGTTCTTCACGACCCTGAGCCGCCGTGTCGGCTTGCGAACCGAAAGCCAGGAGAGCGGCAACGGTGCCGCGCTGCGCGCCTACCTGACCGACGAGATCGCACCCGAGGCCGCGCGCCTCGGCTTCACGTCGCGGATCGTCGACAACCCCGTCGACGGCGGCGGCCCGTTCCTGCTCGCATCGCGCCACGAAGACGATGCACTGCCGACCGTGCTGATCTACGGCCACGGCGACGTCGTGCGCGGCTACGACGCGCAGTGGCGCGCACCGCTGTCGCCGTGGACGCTGACGGCCGACGGCGACCGCTGGTACGGCCGCGGCAGCGCCGACAACAAGGGCCAGCACACCATCAACCTGGCCGCGCTGGCGAGCGTGCTCGATGCGCGCGGCGGCCGGATGGGCTTCAACGCGAAGCTGCTGATCGAGATGGGCGAGGAAACGGGTTCGCCGGGCCTCGACGCACTGTGCCGTCAGGAGCGCGATGCGCTCGCGGCCGACGTGCTGATCGCGTCCGACGGCCCGCGCATCGCGGCCGCGCGCCCCACGGTGTTCCTCGGCTCGCGCGGCTCGGTCAATTTCAAGCTGAGCCTGCGCGCCCGTGACGGCGCGCATCACTCCGGCAACTGGGGCGGGCTGCTGCGCAATCCGGCGATCGTGCTCGCGCACGCACTCGCGAGCCTCGTCGACGCGCGCGGCGCGATTCGCGTCGCGGGGCTGCGTCCGCCGCCGATCCCGGCCGCCGTGCGCGAGGCGCTCGCCGATCTCTGCGTCGGCGGCG
>NZ_QOBB01000126.1:0-21062 GCF_024704855.1 Burkholderia sp. HAN2018
AACCGGCGCCGGCCGCACCGCCCGCGGCCACTGCAGCGCCGGTGGCGGCCGCGCCGGCGGAAGGCACCGACTACGTGCAGCGGCTCGAGCAGCTGAAGGCGCTGTTCGACAAGGGCCTCGTGACCGAAGACGAATATTCGCGCGCGAAGGCCGAGATTCTCGCGAAGCTCACCCGGTAAGCGTCGCGCATGTTCAGTACCTCGTGCCCCCAGTGCGGCGCGCCGGTCGAGTTTCGCTCGGCGGCGGCGGTGATGGCCGTCTGCGCGTTCTGCCGCAGCACGCTGCTCAAGCGCGGGACCGACGTCGAGCGGATCGGCGAACTGGCCACGGTGCTCGACGATGCGTCGCCGATCCAGATCGGCACGGCCGGGCGCTACGGCAAGCGCACGTTCACGGTGCTCGGGCGCATCCAGATGACCTACGACGCCGGCGTGTGGAGCGAGTGGTATGTCGTGTTCGACGACGGCACGTTCGGCTGGCTGTCGGATGCGTCGGGCCAGTACGCGGTGACGGTGCGCGAGCCCGACGATGCGTCCGGCGGCGCGTGGCCCGCGTTCGGCACACTGGAGCCGGGCATGCGGATCGACCATGGCGGCCGCGCGTTTCTCGTGTCCGACGTGCGTACCGCGCGCTGCACGGGCGGCGACGGCGAGCTGCCGTTCCGCGTCGATGCCGGCTGGGAGGCACGCGTCGTCGACCTGCGGACCGGCAACGCATTCGCGACGTACGACTATTCCGACGCCGATTCGAACGGCGGGAGTCCGGCCGTCTATACGGGCGAAGCGCTGGAGTTCGACGCGCTCGCGTTCACCGGGCTGCGCGATACCGACAACGACACGCGCGAGAAGCGCGGTGCGGAGATGGTGCCGTTCGCGTGCCCGAGCTGCGGCGCGCCGCTGTCGTATGCGCCGAACCTGGCCGACTACGTGGTGTGCGGCAGTTGCCATGCGGGCGTGCAGTGCACGGCCGAGCAGCAGACCGTGTTCGCGGCGCAGCGCAAGCTCGAAGCGGTGAAGGGGGCGCTGGAACTCGGCGCGATCGGCACGTTCGACGGCGTGAAGTACACGGTGATCGGGATGATGCGTTGCCGCGTGCCGGGCGACGAAGAGACGTGGGACGAATACCTGCTGCTGAACCCGAAGCGCGGTTTCCTGTGGCTCGTGCAGAGCGAAGGGCGCTGGGAGCGTGTGCAGGTGCTCGACCAGTGGCCGACGATCGGCAGCGAGTCCGACGTGACCGACGGCGGCAAGACCTACCGCCTGCGCGAGGAATACGACTCGGAGGTCGTCTACGTGGTCGGCGCGTTCAACTGGCGCGTGCAGGTCGGCGATCGCACGTCGATCGTCGACTATGGCTGGCAGAAGGACAAGCTGACGCGCGAGCGCAGCGACGCGGAGATCGTCTGGTCGCGCGCGCGGCCGCTGTCGGGCAGCACGCTCGCCGAACGCTTCGGCACGCCGGCGCTCGCGACGGCCACGGCCGCGGCCGCGGCGGCAACGGGTGCCACCGCGTCGACCGGCCTGTTCGGCCGGAAAGGCCCGCACAGTTTCGCGCCGCTGCCGCTCGTGTTCAGCGCGCTGCTCGTGATCCTGAACATGGGCTCGCTGTTCTCGTTCAGCGGCCGCTCCGTTTACGTGCTGGTCGGCCTGCTGGTGCTGTGGCTGCCTGAATGGCTGTGGAAGAGCTTTGCGTCGGACGGGGGCAACGCGTGATCCGGTACATCCTCTACGGTGTCTACGGCCTGATCGTCGTCACGCTGTTCAGCTGCGCGTCGATCGGCGGCAGCGGTTCGGGCGGCGGTGGCTGGGGCAGTTCGTCGGCCCGCAGCGGCTACTCGTCGTACGGGTCGCACAAATGACCGCGCGCGACGGGATCGCGCCGCCGCGCGCGACGTTCGGCTCGCACGTGCTGGCCGACCTGGCCGGCATCGACGCGGCGTTGCTGCGCGACGCCGCACGGCTCGAGACGCTGCTCACCGAAGCGGCGCGGCAGGCGGGCGCGCGCGTGATCGGCGCGCATTTCCATCATTTCGGCGGCGAGCACGGCGTGACGGGTGTCGTGCTGCTCGCCGAATCGCACATCACGATCCATACGTGGCCCGAGCATCGTTTCGCGGCCGTCGACGCGTTCATGTGCGGTGCGGCGCGTGCGGCCGAGGCGGTCGATGCGATTGCCGCTGCGCTCGGCACGCAGGCGCAAGTCCGGCAGCAGGTTGCGCGCGGCGGTGCGGCGACGTGAGCGGTCGTTCGACTCTCGTTGCCGAAATGCAAAACAGCATCCGATTCTCCGCGTTGCTCGGCTGGGCACTGCTCGCCGGCCATGCTGCCGCCGATGTGCAGCCGAAGGCACCCAGTCCGGTCGTGATGGTGCACTTCGATTACGACGAGAAGGACACGGTGCGCCTTCATGCGCTGGAGCAACGGCTGGATCGCGCGGTGAAGCGGGCCGGGGCCGGCGAATTGGGCGAGACCGAGCTGCATCGCGACGGCAACGACGGGTATCTGTACCTGTACGGCGCCAGCGCCGACCGGTTGTATGCGGTGGCGCGCCCGATCCTGAAATCGTCAGGATGGCTGACCGGCATGGAGGTGACGTTGCGCCGCGACGCCGGTGCGCAGACGTTCCCGTTGCGCCGCGACGGCGCCCGTTAGTGCGTAGATGATCCGGGCGGCGCGGCGGGTGCCGCGGCCGTCACGAATCGGGGCGGAAAAGGTGATTTCATCACGACCGACGTTGGCGACATGCCGCCGGGGTGTCGTCGAGATGACGCATCGCTGCCCGGCGCGTCGTATGCGGGAGGCCGGACACCGTGACGCTCCGGCCGCTAACGATCGAACCGGAACGTCGACACACTGTGCAGCGTCGCGTCGTCGGTGCCGACGATTCCCTGCGTCCCCGCGACGGCCGAGCGCTTGCCGTTGCTCAGCACGGCCCAGTAGCATTCGCCGCCGGCCGCGTGGAAGCCGGTTTCCGGATCGCTGATGCCGCACACGATCGTCGCGCTCATGCCGTGCCAGCCGGGACCGGAGAAGCGCTCGACTTCCTGCGGAATGCCGGGGCCGTACGACGTCACCCATTTGCCGTCATCCTGCTTTACGAATCCCGCTTCCTTTTCCGCGACCGGCTCCAGCGCGCCGTCGACGATCTCGAACGAGATGAACCTGCTGCTGTAGGTCATGTTGCGGCCGACGATCGCGACGCAATGGTCGCTGCCGCCTTCCGGGCACGGCTTCTTCACCTGCCGGTTCGCGAGGTATTCGAACGAGATGCCGAGCGTCGGGTCGTGGTAGGTCTTCCAGCCCGCGTGTTTCACCTGCTTTAGCGCTGCCGTGCGATCACGGTACGCGGTGGCGATGCAGGCGGCGTCGGCGCAGGCATCGCGCTGCGTGAGCCATGCGCGTTGCGACCGGATCACGGCCTGCTGATCGGCGGCAATGCCGACTGCATCGAAGTAGGCGTTCGACAACGCACTGTCGGCCGAGACGAGCGTCTTGTCGGCGCAGATCAGGTGCTCGGTGCGCGTCGTCGCACGTGCGCATTGGATGCCGTCGGCATGGGCCGACAACGAGAGGCCGATGGCGGCCAGCGCGAGACCGGGGCGGATGCCGAACACGGACGACTCCTCAACGGGTTCGAACGGCGGCTGTCACGCTGCCGTCAGGTAGCGCAATGGCGCACGCGGTTCGCGAAGCGTTGAACCCGTGCGCCATGCAGCGGGATACGACAAGGCGAAATCAGCGATTGATTTCGTCCGCCGAGATTAGCTCGGCCACCAGCACCGGCGCGGGCCCCCGCAGGTAGTACTCGTGCTCGAGCGGTTCACGCAGCTTCATGAACGTTTCCGCGCCGACCTGCATCGTTTCGCCCGCATGCATGCGCGCGCCGCTTTCCAGCAGGTAATGCATCACGCTGTTGAAGATGCCCGAATAACGCTCGCCTTCGTGATGACCTTCCGCGAGCGCGGCGAAATCCGGCAGGCCGAACACGTCGGCGCCATAGGTGCGCATCCATACGCCCTGGACGCCTTCGACCTCGTATTTCACGAAGCCGCAGAAGAACAGGTTCAGCGGGATATTTCGCAGCACGTCGAGGCTTTCGTCGCCGAGTTCCTTCGCGTTGAAAACGCCCGCGGGCAGCGACGTGTGCGCGTGCTCGTTCAGCACCGCGAGGCCGTTCTGTTCGGCCAGCGCGCCGGCGACGGCCGCCAGTGCGACGTACTGGTCGAGCGGATTCGTTTCGTGCCCCGCGTAGTAGAGGATCACGTGGCTGCGGCTTGCGCGCACCTGCTGTTTCAGGTCCTGCCCGTAGTGGGCGGGCGCGACGCACGCTTCCAGCGCGTCGGACGGATAGGGCGCATCGAAGCCGACGAGCCGGACGACGTGGTTGCCCCAGCCGGCGAGCCCGAACACCTGCGAGAGCGTCGGCTCGGTTTCGACGCGCGCCTGCTTCATGCTCGGGTGGTACGCGCGCAGTGCGGCCGTCAGCGCGGCGATATCGACCTGCAGCGGGCCGTCGAAGACGACCGCCACGCTCAGCGGATTCTCGACGTCGGGTGCCGCGGCCAGCGCGACGGGGTTTTCGGGTACTTCCTTGCGGCCAAAGAATCGGGATATCAGGCTCATCGGATTATGTTCGTGTCGAAGCCGTTTCAGGGAGGGGGCCCCGTTCTCTCGGTCGGGGCGCGCCGTCAGGGTGACGGCCGCCCGTAGTTTCCACGGGTTCGGCGAATCTGGCAAATGCGCGGCGAACGCGTGGCGGTGAGGCGACGGCGCGTTCGAATGCGTTCGAATGCGTTCGGCAGGCGGGGCGCAGACACGCCGGGCCGTGCGGCCCGCGCTCGCCGGTCAGTGCGGCAGCGCTTCCGCTTCGGCCCAGCGCTTGAACGAATCGAGACGCCGGCGCGTCTGCACGAGATAGAACGCGCCGATCAGCGGTTCGAGCAGCCAGCGCAGCCAGGCCGGCTGGGCGCGGAAGTGGTACGTGAATTTCACCTCGGTCGTGCCGGGCGTGTGCTCGGTGAAGTTCCAGCTGCCGCTGAAGCGTTCGAGCACTTTCGGGCCGTCGACCATTTCGACGGCCGCGACCTGCGGCGGACGGTACGAGATGTAGCGCGACACCATCGTCGCGCCCGACTGGCTGCGGCAGAACGCGTCGACGCCGACGTCGGCCGTCATGCCGTCGAGCAGATAGGCATCGGTGAGGAAGCTGTCCCACACGAGCCGCCGCGCGTAATCCTGCGACCACGTGAAGAGGCGCCTGCGATCGACGCCGACGGTCCGGCTGACTGAGATCCTCATGATGGCGGGTGCAATGGCGCGGATTGGGATGGAACCGAGTGTAACCCGCCGATTCAGGACATTTCTTCATACTTCGTCAAGTCGAGCAAGGGCTCGATTGACGCCCTCCGGGATTTCCCCTAGGATTCACACCAACCCTTCGGGAAAGACCCGAAGCGTTTCAATCTCTTGAGGGAGCCTCATGAGTACGCAACAGAACCGGCGCTTCGACGCGCTCGTTTTCATTGGTCGTTTCCAGCCTCCGCATCGTGGTCACCTGAACGTGCTGAAGTCGGCACTGAGCCGGGCCGAGCGCGTGTGCGTGCTGATCGGGTCGACCGACAAGCCCCGCACCATCAAGGATCCGTTCTCGTTCGACGAGCGCCGCCAGATGCTGGCTTCGCTGCTCGACGCGTCCGAGCGCGACCGCGTGACGATCGCGCCGTTGCAGGATTCGACCTACAACGACGGCGACTGGGTGCGCTGGGTGCAGGACGCCGTCGCGTCCGCGCTCGGCGACGTCGCGCAGCGCAAGGTCGGGCTGATCGGCCACGAGAAGGACGCCACATCGTATTACCTGCGGATGTTCCCGCAATGGGAGCTCGTCGACGTCGACGCGACGGAAGACATTTCCGCCACCGAGATCCGCGACCAGTATTTCGCCGAACGCACCAACAGCTTCGTGCAGTGGGCCGTGCCGGAACCCGTGTTCGGCTGGCTCGAGCGTTTCCGCACGCAGCCGGAATTCGCGCAGCTGAAGTCGGAAGCCGAATTCATCGCCGCGTATCGCAAGGCGTGGGCGGCCGCCCCGTATCCGGTCACGTTCGTGACGGTCGACGCGGTGGTCGTGCACTCGGGCCATATCCTGCTGGTGCGCCGCCGCAGCGAACCGGGCCGCGGCCTGTGGGCGCTGCCGGGCGGGTTCGTGAACCAGGACGAGCGGCTCGACGCGGCCTGCATCCGCGAGTTGCGCGAGGAGACCGGCCTGAAGCTGCCGGAGCCCGTGCTGCGCGGCTCGATCAAGGATCGCCAGGTGTTCGATCACCCGACGCGCTCGTTGCGCGGCCGCACGATCACGCACGCGTGCCTGTTCAATTTCCCGACCGGCGAGCTGCCTCGCGTGAAGGGCAGCGACGACGCCGACAAGGCGCGCTGGGTGCCGCTGAACGAATTTGCGCAGATGCGCAACGTGATGTTCGAGGATCACTTCGACATCGCGTACCACTTCCTGGGGAAGCTGTGATCCGCTGATTCCCCGCATTCCGGTCCGCCGCGACAGACGCGGCGGCACTTCAACGGCCTAGAGGAGCTCTAGCCATGCAAAACGATCTCGGCGGCTTTGCCGCGGTTCTTGCCAATCCGATCCTCAACACGGATTCGTACAAGGCTTCCCACTTCCTGCAATATCCGCCTGACGCGCAGGCGATGTTCTCGTACGTCGAATCGCGTGGCGGCCGCTACGACCGCACGGTGTTCTTCGGATTGCAGATGTTGCTGAAGGAATATCTGTGCAAGCCGATCACGCATGCGATGATCGACGAGGCGCGCGATTTCTTCACGGTGCACGGCGAACCGTTCAACGAAGCAGGCTGGCGTTATATCGTCGAACGCTACGACGGTTATCTGCCGGTGAAGATCCGCGCGGTGCCGGAGGGTTCGGTCGTGCCGGTGCACAACGTGCTGATGACGGTCGAATGCGACGACCCGCAGGTGTTCTGGCTCGCGTCGTATCTCGAGACGATGCTGCTGCGCGTCTGGTATCCGGTGACGGTCGCGACGCGCAGCTGGAACCTGCGGCAGACGATCCGCCGCTTCCTCGAAAAGACCGACGACGACCTCGCGCAACTGCCGTTCAAGCTGCACGACTTCGGCGCGCGCGGCGTGTCGAGCGCGGAGTCGGCCGCGATCGGCGGCGCGGCGCACCTCGTGAACTTCATGGGCTCGGACACGGTGCTCGGCGTGCTGGCCGCGAACCGCTTCTATCGCGAGCCGATGGCCGCGTACTCGGTGCCGGCGGCGGAGCACAGCACGATCACGTCGTGGGGGCGCGAAGGCGAGGCCGACGCGTACCGGAACATGATTGCGCGCTTCGGCTTGCCCGGCGCGATCGTGTCGGTCGTGTCGGACTCCTACGATCTGTTCGCCGCACTCGACCTGTGGGGCGGCGAGCTTCGGCAGGCCGTGCTCGATTCGGGCGCGACGCTGGTCGTGCGTCCCGATTCGGGCGACCCCGTGAAGATCGTGCTGCAGACCGTGCGTGCGCTGGACGCGTCGTTCGGCTCGACCGTGAACGGCAAGGGGCGGCGCGTGCTGAACCGCGTGCGCGTGATCCAGGGCGATGGCGTCGACGAGCTGTCGATCGAAGCGATCCTTTCCGCGCTCGACGACGCGGGTTACGCGGCCGGCAATGTGGTGTTCGGCATGGGCGGCGCATTGCTGCAGCAGGTGAACCGCGATACGCAGCGCTTTGCGATGAAGTGCTCGGCGATCCGGCGCGGCGGGGAGTGGCACGACGTTCGCAAGGATCCGGTCACCGATCAGGGCAAGCGCTCGAAGAAAGGGCGGCTCACGCTGCTGCGCAATGATCGAACCGGCGAGTATCGGACGACGACGCTGCCGGTTGCGTGGGACGACCGGATGCTGGAAGGCGAATGGGAAGAGGCGCTCGAGACGGTGTTCGATACGGGGCGCCTGCTCGTCGATACGTCGTTTGCGCAAGTGCGGGCGAGGGCGCACGCAGGGGAGCTGTGACGCG
Source organism: Burkholderia sp. HAN2018 (assembly GCF_024704855.1). NCBI lineage: Bacteria > Pseudomonadati > Pseudomonadota > Betaproteobacteria > Burkholderiales > Burkholderiaceae > Burkholderia > Burkholderia sp. HAN2018. The sequence continues at coordinate 8,032 of NZ_QOBB01000126.1, forward strand.
GGCGGCGGGTATCCCGCCGCGTCGTTCGCGTTCAGGCGGCGTGGGCGACGGGCGTGCACGGTGCGGCATCTGCGTCGACTTCTCCCGTCAGTACGTTCGCAGGCGCCGACACGAAATTGATGTCGCCTTCATCGAAACCATCGAGCGCGCTCGCCTGCCGTCACGATTCGCGGGCGAGCACGTGCCCCGCCGTGTCCGTCGCCCGCACCGCCTCCATCGCCCGCGCCAGCGCATCGAACACCGCCGGGCCCTTGCAGCGCGACACGTTGAAGCGCATGAACGAGGTCGCGCCGTGCGACGCACTGAACACGTTGCCCGGCGCGAGTACCACGTCGTGATCGAGCGCATGGCGTGCGACACGCGCGGCATCGAGCCCGTCGGGCAACTCCGCCCACACGAACAGGCCGCCGCGCGGCTCCGTCCAGATCCCGAGGCCCGCGCGTGCGAGGCGCCGAATCGTCTCGCCCATTGCATCCGCGAGACGCGCGCGCAGGCTGTCGAGATGGCGCCGGTACGTGCCGTCGACGAGCAGCCGGTGCACGACGTTCGCGCCGATCTGCGCATGACCGAACGACGTCGCCAGCTTCAGGTCGACGAGCGCATCGATCCATTCCGGGCGTGCGGCGACGTAGCCGCAGCGGACCGCGGCCGACAGCGTCTTCGAGAAGCTGCCGATCGACACGACGCGCGACAGCCCGTCGAAGGCCGCGAGGCGCGGCGCGGGCGTGCTCTCGAAATCCGCGAAGATGTCGTCTTCGACAATCAGCAGGCCGTGCTCGGCCGCGAGCGTCAGCAGGCGGTGCGCGACGGGCGGCGCGAGCGTCGCGCCGGTCGGGTTGTGCAGTGCCGCGTTGGTGATGTACAGGCGCGGCCGGTGCTCGGCCAGCACCTGCTCGAAGCGCGCGAGATCGGGCCCGTTCGGCGTGTACGGGACGCTGACGATCCGCGCGCGATGCGCGCGCAGCAGCGCCTGGAAGTTGAAGTAGCACGGATCGTCGAGCACGACCGTGTCGCCCGGCTCCAGCAGCAGGCGGCACACGAGGTCGAGCGCATGCGTGCCGCCGTCGGTCAGCATGATCTGCGCGGGTTCCGCGTGGACGCCGTGCTGCGCGAGCCGCCAGGCGAGCTGCTGGCGCAGCGCGGGCAGGCCGAGCGGCGTCGCGTAGTCGGTCAGCGCGTCGGATTCGTCGCGCGACACCGCGCGCAGCGCGCGGCGCAGGCTCTCGTCCGGCAGCCACGACGGCGGCAGCCATCCGCAGCCGGGCTTCACGGTCGTCGGCGCGGCCTCGAGCGACTGGCGCGACAGCCACAGCGGATCGAGCTCGCGATCGAGACGCGGGCCGAGATCGGCGAGCGCGAGCGGAGGCGCGTGCCCCGACACGTAGAAGCCCGAGCCGCGCCGCGCGACGAGCACGCCTTCGCTCGCGAGCCGCTCGTATGCATCGACGACGGTCGATTTCGACACGCCCAGCCCGTCGGCCATCATCCGGATCGACGGTACGCGCGCACCGGGCATCAGCGCGCGGCTCGCGATCCGCGCGCGCAAGGTGTCCATCACGGTTTCCACGCGCGTGCGCGACGGCGCGGGCGGAACGGGAAGCGGGGCGGAATGGCTCATGGCGAAGAATGAACTGTACGGATGGTTGTCCAGTACAGTTTGTCTGAATTGTATTGGGCTGTAGCTTACGCGCTTTTCACGGGCGGCGGATCATCGGTGATCCACTTTCCCCGTTCAGGATTTCCCGTGCAAAAGACGACCAACGGATGGCTCAGCGGCCTGCTGGGCGTGATCATCTTCAGCGGCTCGCTGCCCGCGACGCGTATCGCGGTGCAGGGGCTCGACCCGCTGTTCCTCACGTTCGCACGCGCGACGATCGCCGGCGCGCTCGGCCTGCTGCTGCTCGTCGTGCTGAAGCAGCGGCGGCCGACGCGAGCCGAGGCCGTGTCGCTGGCCATCGTCGCGCTCGGGGTCGTCGTCGGTTTTCCGTTGCTGACGGCGCTCGCGCTGAAGCATGTGACGTCCGCGCACGCGATCGTGTTCGTCGGGCTGCTGCCGCTCGCGACCGCGCTGTTCGGCGTGTGGCGCGGCGGCGAGCGGCCGCGGCTGCCGTTCTGGATCTTCTCGATCGTCGGCAGCGGTGCGGTGGCTGCGTTTGCGTTGCGCAACGGCGGCCAGGCGTCGGTGGTCGGCGATGCGCTGATGCTGGCCTCGATCGTCGCATGCGGGCTGGGCTACGCGGAAGGCGCGCGCCTGTCGCGCCAGCTCGGCGGGTGGCAGGTGATCTCGTGGGCGCTCGTGCTGTCGCTGCCGCTGATGCTGCCGCTCACGTGGCTCACCTCGCCCGCGTCGTTCGACGGCGTCGATGCCGCCGCACTGTGGGGGCTCGCGTACGTGTCGCTGTTCAGCATGCTGATCGGTTTCGTGTTCTGGTATCGCGGGCTCGCGCTCGGCGGGATCGCGGGCGTCGGCCAGTTGCAGTTGCTGCAGCCGTTCTTCGGCCTGCTGCTGGCGGCCGGGCTGCTGCACGAGACGGTACCGCCGTCGATGGTCGTCGTGACGGTCGTCGTGGTCGGCTGCGTGGCGGGCGCGAAATACTTCTCGAAAGTGGCACCCGTGCGGCGCGCGGGCTGACGCGCGCGCGTGGTGGAGGGAACGGGCGCGACCCGCCGCAGGTCGCGCCCGTTCGCGCTCAATCGTCCGGGGTACACACGCGCAAGCGGTGGCCGTCCGGGTCGAGCGCGACGAACGTCAGGCCGAACACGGCCGTCATCGGCGCCTGCTCGAACGTCACGCCGAGCGTCTTCCACGCTTCGTACAGACGCCGCACCTCGTGGTCGTCGTCGACCATGAATGCCAGCTCCGAGCGGTGGCCGGCGCCGCCCGACACGAAATCGCGCGCACTGGTCGACCACAGTCCCAGGTGCAGCCCGTTGTCGAACGTGAATGCCGCATAGGTGGGAAACGCGGCGACGGGCGGGCGCCCGAACAGGCGCGCGTAGAACTGCGCGCTGCGCGTCGGGTCGTCGACATACAGAAGAACGAGATTCGGAGAGGTCATGCGGGGCCGTCCTGGGATCGATTAAGATGCGTCCCATTCTATGAACGGATGCTGTCAGAAAATGGCAGCATGGAATGATGACGCGTGCCGAACGATTGCTCGCGCTGCTGCAGGTGCTGCGGCGCCACCGCCGCCCGGTGAGCGGCCGCGTGCTGGCCGGGGAACTCGGCGTCAGCCTCCGAACGGTCTATCGCGATATCGCGTCGCTGCAGGCGCAGGGCGCGGACATCGACGGCGAGCCCGGTGTCGGTTATGTGCTGCGTGCCGGGTTCATGCTTCCGCCGCTGATGTTCTCGCAAACGGAACTGGAAGCGCTGATGCTCGGTTTTCGCTGGGTCGGGAAGTTCGCGGATGCGCAGCTCACGACGGCTGCGTCCGACGCGCTCGCGAAGATCTCCGCGGTGTTGCCCGCCGAGCTGCGCCGCGAGATGGAATGCACGACGCTGCTCGTCGGCCCGCGCACGATCGTGGATCGGGAAACCGTCGATATGGGTGTCGTGCGCACGGCGATCCGTACCGAAAGCAAGCTCAAGATCCGCTACGCGGACGAGGGCCGGAAAACGGGCGGCGAACGGATCGTGTGGCCGTTCGCGCTCGGCTATTTCAATGACGTGCGCATCCTGGCGGCGTGGTGCGAAGGCCGGAACGATTTCCGGCATTTCCGGACGGATCGCATCGTCGCGCTCGAACGGCTGGACGTGCGCTATCCGCGGCGGCGCGCGGCGTTGCTGAAGGCGTGGCGTGCGGCAGGCGCCGACGTGCGCGTGACGGTGAGGTGAGGGGGCGAGGTGCGCAGGCCGCGCACCCCGTTCCGTCGTGCCGGCCTTACTCGAACGTTTCGAGGGCGAGCAATTCGTCGATCGTCTGCCGGCGGCGGATCAGCCGCGGCGTGCCGCGATCGACGAGCACTTCCGGCGCGAGCGGCCGGCTGTTGTAGTTCGAGGACATCGACGCGCCGTACGCGCCCGCGTCGTGCAGGAACAGCAGGTCGCCGATCTGCGGCTGTGCGAGCTTGCGGTGCGTGACCACGCCGCCCGCGTCCTGCGTGAACACGTCGCCCGACTCGCACAGCGGCCCCGCGATCGCGAGGTCGACCAGCGGCCGTCCGGCCGGCAGCGCGCCATCGTGCGCGTGCACCGACACCGCGTGGTAGCTGCCGTACATCGACGGGCGCATCAGGTCGTTGAAGCCCGCGTCGATCAGCACGAAATCGTGCTTCGGCCGGCGGTTGACGGCCTGCACTTCGGTGACGAGCGTGCCGGCTTCGGCGACGAGGAAGCGGCCCGGTTCGATCTCGATGCGTACCGGGTGGCCGAGATGCCGTTCGATCCGCTTGCGCGCGGCGTCCCACTGGCTGAAGTAGTGCCCGACGTCGACGCGCGGCTCGCCGTCGCGATACGGGATCGACAGGCCGCCGCCGGCCGAGATCGCGTCGATGTCATGGCCGAGCGACGTGACGAGGTCGACCATCGCATCGCACACCTGCGACAGGTGGCCGTAGTCGACGCCCGACCCGATATGCATGTGGATGCCGACCAGCTTCAGCCCGTACTGGCGCACGATCTCGATCGCGCGCGGCACGTCGTCGATCCAGATGCCGTGCTTGCTCTGCGGGCCGCCGGTGTTGGTCTTGTTGCTGTGGCCGTGGCCGAAACCGGGGTTGACGCGCAGCCACACGCGGTGGCCGGGCGCATGCTCGCCGATGCGCGCGAGCATGTCGAGCGAACCGGCGTTGACGGTCACGCCGTGCTTCAGCACCGCCGCGAGCGTCGGGCGGTCGATCAGGTCGGCCGTGAACACGACGCCTTCCGGCTCGCCGGCCGGGCTGAACCCGGCCGCGAGGCTGCGCTCGATCTCGCCGAGCGACACGGCATCGACGCACGCGCCTTCCTCGCGCATCAGCTTCAGGATATGGATGTTCGAGTTGGCCTTCTGCGCATAGCGGATCACGTCGAACTGACGCAGTTGGGCGATGCGGTCGCGGATGACGTCGGCGTCGTACACCCACAGCGGGGTGCCGTATTGCTGCGCGAGCGTCGCGAGCTGGCGGGAATCGAGGGACATGGCGGATGAAGCGGGTCGAATGAACGGATAACGTGAATGATGCGCCTGTTTATCTATGCAGTAAAATGCCTATTTATCGAAATTCGATTCACATCTGATATAGACGATCATGCTCACGCACCGCCATATCGAGGTCTTTCGCGCACTGATGGTCACCGGCAGCACGACGCGCGCGGCTGAGATGCTCTATACGTCGCAACCGACGATCAGCCGCGAGCTTGCGCGCATGGAGCAGGTCGTCGGCTTCGCGCTGTTCGAGCGCGCGCACGGCCGGTTGCGGCCGACGATGGCCGCGCTCACGCTGTTCGACGACGTGCGGCTCGCGTATGTGGGGCTTGAACGCGTCGCGGCCACGGCCGCGCGCCTGCGCGAGTTTCGCGACGGTCAACTGTCGGTGATCGCGCTGCCGGCGTTCTCGCACGCGATCCTCCCCGGCGCGGCGCGCCGGTTTCGCGACGCCCATGCGGGCGTCAGCCTGTCGGTCGAAACGCAGGAATCGCCGATGCTCGAAGAGTGGCTGACCGCGCAGCGTTACGACCTCGGGCTAACCGAGCACGACGTCGCGCCGGCCGGCACCGTGCTTACGCCGTTGCTCGAAGTCGACGAAGTATGCGTGCTGCCCGACGGCCATCCGCTGCTCGCGCAGGACGCGATCGATCTGCCGGATCTCGCCGATCGCCCGTTCGTGAGCCTGTCGCTGAACGATCCATACCGCATCCTGATCGACGAGGCGTTTGCGCAGCTCGGCGTGGCGCCGCGCTCGGTCGTCGACACGCCGTCGGCCGTGTCGGTGTGCGCGTTCGTGCGGCAGGGGCTCGGCGTCGCGATCGTCAATCCGCTGACCGCGCTCGATTTCGTCGGGCGCGACCTGCACGTGCGGCCGCTCACGCGGTCGTTTCCGTACCGCGTCAGCGTGATCGTGCCCGAGCACCGGCCGAAAAGCCTGCTCGTCGACGCGTTCACCGATGCGCTGCGCGGCGAGGCGAAGGCGATCCGCCGCCGGTTGGCCGCAGTCCTCGGCTGACGCGGCCGTATGATTGGGCGTTTCGCCGCCATCGCCGTTTTTTGTCTTTTCCGGAACCGCTCATGACCGATGCTTCCGCTTCCCTCGAACAACCGATTCTCACCGGCGAACGCGTCGAACTGCGGCCGCTCGAGCGATCCGATCGGCAGGCGCTGCTGGACGCTGCCGCGGACGGCCGGTTGTGGAACCTGAAGGTCACGGTCGTGCCGGGCCCGGACACGATCGACGCGTATATCGACACGGCATTGCAGGGGCGTTCGGCCGGCACCGTGATGCCGTTCACGATCGTCGATCGCGCGTCGGGCCGTGCGATCGGCAGCACGCGTTTCTGGAAGATCGATCGCAAGAACCGCAAGCTCGAGATCGGCCATACGTGGCTGAGCGAATCGGCGCAGCGCACGCGTGCGAACACCGAAGCGAAATGGCTGCTGCTGGGTTATGCGTTCGACGTGCTGCAATGCGTGCGCGTGCAGTTCACGACCGACGAGCTGAACGAGAAATCGCGCGCGGCGATCCTGCGGCTCGGTGCGAAGCAGGAAGGCATCGTGCGGCACGAACGGATCATGCCGGATGGCCGCAAGCGCAATTCGGTGCGCTTCAGCATCATCGACGACGAATGGCCGGAGGTGAGGGCGCGGTTGATGGCGAAGCTCGCGACATGACCTGTCGCGTATGACGCCTGGTGTGCGTCGCGTCGCCGGAGGGGAGGCGACGCGACGGCAGGGGAAGAAGCCGTGCGCCGCGCACGGCGCGCGGCGCGGCGGCGCGTTACTGCGCCGATGCGAGGTGGTGGCGCTCCGCGAGCTTCTGCGCGTCGGCGTAATGCTTCTGCAGGATCGGCAGCGACTGGCGTGCGACTTCCTTCAGCTTCGTGTCGCGGCCCGATGCGATTTCGGCCTGGAAGGCCGAGATGGCCTTCTGCTGGCCGGCGAGCGCGACCTGCTCGATGTACGCCTTGTCGAACTCGGCGCCGCGCAGGGTCTTGATGCTGTTCAGCACGGCCGTGTCGGGGTCGTTGGCGGGTACGTCGACGCCGCGCGGGCTGGCTGCGCGCATCGCCTGGATGATCTTTTCATCGTCGGCCGACACGCGTTGCGCGAACGCCTTGACCTGGCTGTCCGACGTGCGCGAATCGGCGATGCGCGCCGCGTCGTGCTGCGTCGACACCGTTTTCGTGCCGTCCGTGATGAATGCCTGGTCGGCTTCGTGGATGCGCGTCGCGGCGGCGGCCGGTGCGGCCGGTGCAGCCGGTGCCGGTTGTGCGGTTTGCGCGGTCGCCGTCACGGCGACGAGAAGCAGGCCAGCGGCAGACAAAGCAAGGCGCGAGACGTGGGGAAAGCGGTTCATGGGGACCTCCTTTCAATCGGGGCTCTGGTTGAAAAACGGATCGGGTGATCCGTTGCTGTGCGAGAGACCGGGCGCGCCCGGGCCGGATTCGACCGCCGCTCTGCCGCGGCGCCGGTCGAAGTGTTTCCCGGCCCGACTGATTCTAGGAGGGCGATCCGGTAGCAGGTGCAACCGCGCTGTGGTTTGTGTAACGGTTGGTAAGACGAATCGATGAGCATGCGTGTCGGCAGGTATTGCGTACCTGTCGCGTGCGTGGCGGCGGCAATTTTTGCGCGCATGCGGCGTGCGGGATGCACGTGGGTGTCATCTGCCAGTCATCGTCACGTCGCGGTGACGCGCGCGTCGAGCCTCGACGCTGGCCGGCATCGCGATGCGCGCGAACGCGTCACATGCGGTCGAGCAATGCGTCGAGACGCGGCAGCAACGGCGTCGCGCAATGTGCCTGTAACGCGTCCGGCGCGGTGTAGCCCCACGCGACCCCCAGGAATGCGATGCGCGCGCGTCGTGCCGCGTCGGCGTCGCGGATTTCATCGCCCACGTACAGCACTTCGTCGTTGCGCAGGCCGGCTTCATGAACGAGTGCGCGCAGGCGACGTGCCTTGCCGAACAGCGGAATGCCGCACGCGAAATGTTCGACGCGGCTGCTGGCGTGCGGGCCGAGCCGGTCGCGCACGATCTCCTCGGTATTCGACGTGGCGATCGCGATGCGGATGCCGCGCGCGGCGAGCGCGTCGAACGTTTCGCCGACGCCGGGGAACAACGCCACTTGCGCGACGCGCGGCCGCATCAGGCGACGCATGTCGATCGTCACGCGCGGCACTTTCCACATCGGCACGTCGAGCGCGCGAATGATGTCGCGCGCCGACATCCCGCGCAGCGCCGGGCGCAGCTCGGGCGTGGCGTCGCGAAAGCCGTGCATGCGCGACGCTTCCGACAGCGCTGCGAGAAAGCTGTCGAGCGAATCGGCGAGCGTGCCGTCGAAGTCGAATGCGATGAGGCGGTAGGGCATGAAGCAGCGTGGCGGGTTATCGGGCAGACGACATTGTCACCGAATCGGAGCCTGTCGCCCGCACGGTTGGTTGCGCCCGCGGCGAAACGAGAGGGTCGAGCAGCTTCTTCGCGTCGTCCGGATGATCGGTGCTGTCCCTTGTCCCTCGCCGCGCTGCGCGGTATCGTCGACGCTTCGCTTTCCACCACCCCGACCGGAGACCGACGTGCCTGCTGCCACCCCCGCCACGCTGAGATTTTCCACCGACAAACGCGAACTCGACGTCGACGCGATCTTCGACTTCCTGCATCGCGACGCGTACTGGTCGCAGGGTATTCCGCGCGACGTGGTGGAGAAGGCGATCGAGGGTTCCCTGTGCTTCGGCGCGTATATCGGCGACCGGCTCGTCGGCTTCGCGCGCCTCGTGACCGATCACGCGACGTTCGCGTACCTGTGCGACGTGTTCGTGTTGCCGGCCGAACGCGGCAACGGCTACGGCCGCGCGCTGATCGACCACGTGTTCGCGCAGGAGATGGTGCAGGGCCTGCGCCGCATCATGCTCGTGACGTCCGATGCGCACGAGCTGTATCGGCCGGTCGGCTTCGGGCCGTGCGCGAACCCCGAGCGGGTGATGGAGATCCGCCGCCCGGACATCTACGCGAAACGCTGACGCGCGGCGCAGCGCATACAATACGCGCTTTCCGTTTTTGCCGAAGAGAAACCCATCATGACCGAACAGGAAGCCGAACAGCTCGCGACGCATCGCCACTACAAGGGCGGGCTGTATCGCTACATCGGCGTTGCCCGCCATTCCGAAACCGAGGAATCGGTGGTCGTGTACGAACACCTGTGGCCGCATGCGCGCGGGTTGTGGGTGCGGCCGGAAGCGATGTTCAACGGGAACCTCGAAGACGGCACGCCGCGTTTCCGCAAGCTGCGCGACTGATCCTCGGCCGGCCGCGTAAGCCGGCCTTGCGGGCCGGCTGCGCGAGCCGAATGTCGAGCACGAATGTGCAGGTATCAGTCGCCGGCCAGCGCCTTCACCAGTTCCGGCGGTGCGTGCCGGGTCGTGACTTCCGGTGTGCCGTGCCATGCCGCGAGTTTCTTCACCGCCTTCGCGACATCGGCGGCGAGCCCCGTGCCGAACCGCACGCCCGGCTCGACATGCACGGCCTTCAGTTCGAACGTGCGCAGCGTGCGATGCGCCTTCGCGTCGACGCGCCCGACCAGCCGGCCGCGATGCAGCACGGGCAGGCAGAAATAGCCATAACGCCGCTTGTGCTCGGGCGTATAGCATTCGATCGTGTAATCGAAACCGAATAGCGTCGATGCACGCCGCCGGTCCCATACGACCGGGTCGAACGGCGACAGCAGCGTCGTGACCGTCGAGCGCAGCGTGTCGGCCTCGGCGGCCGGCAGCAACGCTTCGAGCGAGCGATGCACGTAGGCCGGCTCCTTCCAGTCGTCGATCGCCACCGGGATCAGGTCGCCCGCGTCGGCGAGCTGCTCGAGCTCCGCGCGGTACGAGCGGCGCGGCAGCCGATAGTAGTCGGCCACCCAGTCCGCGCGCACGACGCCGAGTGCACGGCACGTGTAGTCGAGCAGCGCGGGCAGCACGGCTTCGCGCGGCGGCAGGTCGCGCGTGTCGTCCCAGCCGGGCAGCACGCGCTCGCGCACGTCGTACACGCGCTGGAAATTGCGGCGTTCCGACACCATCAGGTCGCCCGTCGTGAACAGCACTTCCAGGTGGCGCTTCTCGGGCTTGCGATCCCACCAGCCGTTGCCCTTCACGCCATCCTCGCGGACGAAATCCGCCGACTTCACCGGGCCTTCTTCGCGAATCCGCGCGAGCAGCCGCTCGATGTCGGGACGATTCTGTTCATGCCATTCGGCTGCATATTTCCAGCCCATCCCCGACGGATCGAGCATCTTGTAGCGCATCAGGCCGAACTGCTCGACCGGCAGGAAGCACGCTTCGTGTGACCAGTATTCGAACAGGCGCGCCTCGGCGAGATGCTCGTCGAGCCACTGCGGCGAGAAATCGCCGAGACGGCTGAACAGCACGAGATACGGGCTGCGCGCGACGACGTGGATGGTATCGATCTGCAACTGCGCCATCCGGCGGATCGTGTCGAGTACGTCGGCTTTGGTCGCCTTGCGGCGGGGCGGTGTCAGCAGGCCCTGCGCGGCGAGATGCAGGGCGCGGGCGGCGGCGGGCGAGAGCGTAAGCATCGGAGGGGCGGCCGGGAGTGATGGTCGGGAACCACTTTAGCGCGAAAGCGGCGCGCGCGTGCGACGTGCCGATGCAACGTGTCTGACAATGGTTGACAGATACGTTTCGCAAGTTTCCCTATAGTGCAGTCCATGGCGCGACGAAATGTGCGCGCAACGATTCCGCTTCCGACGCACATATGTCCATGGCACGCAGGAAGCGAATCCGGGATTCTCAACCCCCATCGGGAGACCCGGAGCCCTGAGCGGACATCCATGCGGCTGTGCCCCGGCCCCGTGTGGATGTCCGCTGATTTTTTTGTTTTTTCCGGTTTGCTTCGCGGGCGGTTTTCCTGCTGCCCGTTCTGCCCTGTCGCTATTTCCGCTCGTCCGACCGATTGCTACTGGCGCTTGCCGCGCGCGACTTCGTCGCCGGCGCCGGGCGGCAGCCGCCGCGTGATCGGAATCGATGCGAACGAACACAGCCCGACCACGACGAACGCGGGCCAGAAATCCGACCACACCATCTTCTGATGACCCTGCAGCCAGTGCGAAACGTGCAGCACGAGGCCGGCCACCGTCACGCCGAGACCGAGCGACATCTGCTGCACGACGCTGCCGAGGCTGGTCGCGCGGCCCGCGTCGCGCGGCGAAATATCCGCATAGATCATCGAGTTCAGGCTCGTGAACTGCAGCGCGGGGAAGATGCCGCCGACGAGCACGATCAGCCAGATCGCCCAGGTCGCCATGCCGGGATGGAACACGCCGTACGCGGCGATCGCGAGCCCCGCGAATGCCGCGTTGTAGATCAGTACCGTGCGGAAGCCGAAGCGGCGCAGCGTATGGGTGGCCGTCGAGCGGCTCATCGCGCCGCCGAACGCGGACGCGCACGTGATGAGCCCCGAATGGAACGCGCTCATGCCGAGCCCTTCCTGCAGCGCGAGCGGCAGCAGGAACGGCACCGCGCCGAGGCCGATGCGGAACAGCGACCCGCCGACGACGCTCGCGTGATACGTCGGGATCTTGAGGAAGCTGAGGTCGAGCACCGGGCGTTCCTTGCGGCGCGCGTACGGCACGTAGAGCGCGAGCAGGACGGTGCCGGTCACGCACATGGCGAGGGCGTTCGAGCGTGACGTGAGCGCACCGTCGATCAGCGTGAGGCCCATCAGCAGCAGTGCGGCGCCGCTGGCCGACAGCAGGAATCCGAACCAGTCGAGCGGGCCCGGGTCAGGCTCGTGCGTGTTCGCGATGTGCTTGCTCGCGAGGTAGATCCCGTAGATGCCGATCGGCACGTTGATGAAGAAGATCATCCGCCAGTGCAGGTAGGTCGTGATGAAGCCGCCGACGAGCGGCCCGACCGTGGGCCCGAACAGCGCGGGAATCGCGAGGTAGTTCATCGCGCGCACGAGATCGGAGCGCGGCACTGCGCGGAAAATGATGATGCGGCCGACGGGCACCATCATCGCGCCGCCGACGCCCTGGATGAAGCGCGCGAACGTGAGCACGCCGAGGGAATTGGACGCCGCGCACATCAGCGAGCCGACGACGAAGATGCCGATCGCGGTGCGGAACACGGAGCGCGCACTGAAGCGGTCGGCCAGCCAGCCGCAGATCGGAATGAACACGCCGAGCCCGACCACGTAGGCCGTGATCGCGATGTTCAACGTGACGGGGTTGTGCCCGAAGTCCCTCGCCATCGCGGGCAGGGCGGTGACGATGATGTTCGCGTCGACGCTTTCCATGAACAACGCACAGGCAACGATGAGCGGTGCTAGAAAGACGGGCGACATGGGCTGGGCGCGCGGTAAAGACGCCATTATGCCCACAATGTGACCGTTGAGTCACGTACGACAACAGATGTTCCGCATATTGCAACAGTCGTTCTTTTCGCGGGCGGCGCGGAAAGAACGACTGCGCAAACGCCGAGCATGCCTGCGCGAGCCGCGCGAATCGAAACTTGCTTGATGTGCACGTTTCGTGCGACAGTCAGGCCCACTCGCAACACAAAACGACGCGCATCGATCGAGGGCCATCGAGACGAGCGCGCGCGCGAACGAGACCTCGTGCCGACCCACTCACCATCGAAAGGAGGGGACACGTCATGACGTCACGTCGTGCCGCATCGATTGCATCTCGCATCTCAACGCGCATCCCAACCCGCGTCTCAACCCGCTTTCCGCTCCGTCGCTCACCGCCGCTCGGGCGCCCCGCGCCGCGTCTTCGCTGGGCCGCCGCACTGGCCGTCGCGTATCTCGCCGTTGCCGGCTGCGCCGCGCAGGCCGACAACGCGAACCGGGCCGCCGCGCAGGCGGTCGATCAGTCGGCGGCGCCCGCGACG
>NZ_QOBB01000127.1:0-20753 GCF_024704855.1 Burkholderia sp. HAN2018
TGTCGCAACTGCCGGGCGCCGTCGACTCGGGCACGGCCGCGCTGCCGCAGCGTGTGCTGTCCGACACGCCGTTTCCCACCGCGCAGCATTTCGTGACGAGCGAGCTCGCCCGCACGATCGGCGAGCGCCACGATTCCGACGAACACCACGACCGCAGCCAGCAGCCGGGCCTGTTCGCGCCGCTCAGCGCGCACCGCAACGACATGCTCGGTTATGCGAACCTGTTCCAGTTCGCGGCCCCCGAAAACCGGCACGGCATGCGCGCGGGCGACATTGAGCTCACGCTGTCCGATACGCTGAACCGTCTCGACGTGCCGCCCGAGGTGCGCATCCAGCTCGGCGATCTCGTCAGCGGCAAGGTCGCGATGCGCGCGAGCGCGCAGCGCGGCGACTACTACCGCGTCGCGTTCGATACGAACGACGGCACGCCGCGCCTTACCGCGCTCGAGCTGCGCGTCGCTGGCCGCACGTTCGGCGCGATCTGGTTCCGCGCGCCGGGCGCCGAGCACGGCGCGTACTACGCGCTCGACGGCTCGCCGCTCGAAGCCGCCGCATTCACGATGCCGGTCAAATGGACGCGCATCAGCTCGTTCTTCGGCGAGCGCGTCCATCCGCTGTCGCAGGCGATGGCGTTCCACACGGGCGTCGATCTCGCCGCGCCGACCGGCACGCCCGTCGACGCGGCGGCCGACGGCGTCGTGTCGTTCGTCGGCACCGATCCGGGCGGCTACGGCCGCTACGTGATCGTCGATCACGCCGACGGTTACTCGACCTATTACGCGCACCTGTCGGCGTTCGCGCACGGTCTCAAGACGGGCGAAACCGTGAAGCAGGGCCAGCGCATCGGCTCGGTCGGGATGACCGGCGCCGCGACAGGCCCGCACCTGCACTTCGAGGTGCGGGTCGCGAACAACCCGGTCGACCCGCTCGTCACGCTCGCGAGCGCGCAGACGGCGCTGTCCGACATGCAGCTCACCGCATTCCGCCAGGAAGCGGCGCAATGGCGCTTCCGTCTCGCGTCGATCAATACGGCGCCGTTCGCGTTCGCGCAGAACGACGGGCCGCTGTGGGGCGATTTCGCGACCGACACGTCGACGCTGCGCGCGGTCTTCAATACGCACTACGCCGCGTCGTGACGCACCGGCCGCCCGCCGTCGCTCGACGAACAGCGGCGCGCGGCCGCCCCTCCCCCTTCCTTGTGCGTGCTGCCCGCCGGGCCCGACCAGCCCGGCGCGTTGTCCGCCGCGAAGATTCCGCGACACTTGCCGCCTCACCGGCACGTCGATGCGGCCGCGGCTCGCCGTTACCGCGCCGGTTCCGTGTACTCGACCGCCGCATCCGCGGCGCGTTGCGTGCGTGGGCGGCGTGACAACAGCCAGCGTGCCGCGCCGTCGAGCGACGTACACAGCACCAGGTAGATCAGCGCGACGAACAGGAAGATCTGCGCCGGATACACCATCAGCCGGTTGTTCACCTGCGTCGCGACGAACGACAGTTCAGGCACGCCGACGATATAGGCGAGCGACGTGTCCTTCACGAGCGCGACCCACTGATTGATGAACGACGGCGTCATGATCCGGATCGCCTGCGGCAGCAGCACGTAGCGCACCGTCTGCCAGCGCGTGAGACCGAGCGACAGCCCGGCCTGCCATTGCCCGTCGCCGGCCGCGACGATGCCCGCATGCACCGCGTGCGCGAGATACGCGCCGCCGATCAGCGCGAGCGCGCACACGACCGTCGCGAGCCCCGGCACGTCCATGTGCAGCAGCACGGGCATCAGGAAGTAGGTCCAGAAAATCAGCATCAGCACGGGAATCGCGCGGAAGAAGCCGATGAACGCGAGCAGCAGCACGCGCGCAGGACCGCGCGCGAGCGCCATGGCAACGCCGAGCGCGATGCCGAGCACGGCCGATGCAGCGGCCGACGCGATCGCGAGCAGCAGCGACAGCGCGGCGCCGCCGAGCGGCCCCTCCGGGAATGCGCCGACGAGCAGGTACGGCAGATTGGCGAGCAGCAGCGAGAAATCCATCGTCAGCGCCCCGCTCCCAGCCGGTCGCGCCATTGCGTCGCCGCATACGCGCCCGCTTCGATCGCGGCCACCGCCGCGACGTACAGCACGGTCGCCACGCCGAATGCCGCGAAGGTCTTGAACGTTTCGGTCTCGACCTGCCGCGATGCATACGACAGCTCGGCCACGCCGATCGCCATCGCGAGCGACGAGTTCTTCACGAGATTCATGTACTGGCCGAACAGCGGCGGCAACGCGATGCGCACGGCCTGCGGCAGCACCACGTAGCGCAGCGACTGCATCGGCGTGAGGCCGAGCGCGGCCGCCGCATCGTGCTGTGCGCGCCGCACGCCGCGCAGGCCGGCTTCGCATTCCTCCGCGACGAACGCGGCCGTATACGCGCTCAGCCCGACCCAGCCCGCGACGAATTCGAACGACGGCCATGCGAGCGTGAACGGGCCGATGCTCAACGCATGGCGCGCGTTCAGCCATGCGACCCACGTGTCGGGCAGCAGCGACGCGACACCGAAATACCAGAACAGCAACTGCACGAGCAGCGGCGTGTTGCGGAACGTGACGACGTACGCGGCTGCCGCCGCGCGCGGTGCCGTGCCGCGCGCATGCCGCATGACCGCGAGCAGCAGACCGCCGGCGGTCGCGGCGACGGCCGACGCGGCCGCGAGACCGAGCGTCAGCAGGAAGCCCTGCCAGAGCCAGGACAGATATTTGGGAGCCAACCCGAGCATGCTGTGTTGCGGGCGCGAAGCGCGCGATCGGAAGAAAACGGAAAGCGCCGCGAGGCCGGTGATCCGGCCGGTCGCGGCGCGCGTGCGATGCGGATCAGGTCTTGTCGCCGATCCGGAAGATGCGCGTGAGCGGCGTCTTCGTCGTCGGCCCGAACCATGCGTCGTAGATCTGCACGGCGCGCCCGTTCGCCTCGAGCCCCTTCAGCGTGTCGTTGACGAAGCCGAGCAGGCGCGTCTCGCCTTTCGGCACGCCGACGCCCATGTAATCGTTCGAGATCGTGAACGCCGGGATCTCGTAGTTCTGCTTGTCCGGCACGTTCGCGAGCAGGCCGATCAGCTTCGGGCCGTCCTGCGTGATCGCCTGCACGTTGCCGGCACGCAGCGCGGCGAACGCGAACGGCGTGTCGTCGTACGCGACGATCGTCGCCTTCGGGAATTTCTCGCGCAGCGTGATTTCGTTGGTCGTGCCCTTGTCGGCGCCGACGCGCAGCCCGTTCAGCTGGTCGGCCGATTTCAGCACGCCCTTCTTCGCGAGAAACTGCTGGCCCGACGAGAAATACGGGATGCTGAAGTCGACCTGCTTCGCGCGCTCGTCGGTGATCGTGAAGTTCGCGAGCACGAGATCGACCTTGCCGGACGTCAGGAACGGAATGCGGTTCGCGGGGTTGGTCGGCTGGAGCTGCAGCTTCACGCCGAGCTTGTCGGCGAGCGCCTTCGCATAGTCGACGTCGAGACCGACGATGTGATTGCTTTTGCCGTCGACATAGCCGAACGGCGGGTTGCTGTCGAACGTCGCGACGCGCAGCACGCCGGCCTTCTTGATATCGTCGAGACGGTCCGCATGCGCGACGGTGCCTGCGGTAATGAGCGCAGCCCCGACGAGCCACGTAGCGAGAGTGTGGATTTTCATGAGCACGACCTGATTTGTTATGAAGGCCGCCGCGGATCGCGCGGCGGCCCGGTTCGAAGAACATCGCGACGGAGTGTGTCGTCGCGAAGCCGCTAACGTATCAGCGCGTGCGGCGAATCCGAACCAACAAATGGTGCTTTGCTCAGCGGGTTTCGTGATGAGGCTGGCGGCGCGGTCACGCGCCGTCAGCGCCCTCTTCCCCGTCCGCGGACGCCGCACACAGGAATTCGCCTGCGTCCGTGTCTTGCAGATAATCGAGCGAGCGGTCCATGCTGAGGAACGACAGCGTGCCCGCAGCGCCCAGTGCGTAGAGCGTGCGATGGTCTGGCGCGAAGATCACCTGCGACACGCCGCCCGCCACCGGAAATTCGCCGACCGTTCGGCGGGTCGCCACCTTGATCACGCGCATCGGCGAACCGTCGTACGCGGTCACGGCGATCAGCTTGCCATCATCGCTGCCGTCGAAGCTGTGTGCCGAAGTCTGGCAGACCGGATAGGTCTTCAGGGATGCCAGGCTCGCCGGGTCCACCCATTTGACCGACGACGCGCCGTAGAACCATGTTCCCGCGCCCGGCGCGCCCGGTTCCGCCCGGATGAAACCTGCATCGAGCGGATACGAGCGGAGCGGCTCGTTCGTCGACGTATCGAACGCGACGATCGTGCCTTTCTGCATTGCGTTGACATTCAGTTGCTTGCCGTCCGGCGACAGCCACATCGACAGTGACCGCCCGAACTCGACGCCCGCCCCGTCGCCGTCACCCAGTTTCAGCGTCGCGACGACCTGCGGCCAGTGCGTAATGCTGACGACGGACACCGTATCGTCGACGCCGTTCAGCACGTAGAGCCTGTCGTGCGATGCCGATGCGACGATCGCACGCGGAAACCGGCCGAGCATCGCACTGTCGACGATCTTGCCGCTCGCCAGATCGATACGTACGACGCTGTCCTCGCGCATCGACGTCACATACGCGTAGCGCTCATCCGGGCTGACAACTACTCCGCTCGCGCCGCGGCCGCGGCACATGTTGCTTGGACAACCGTTGAGCCCCGTCTTGAATGGCTCGCCGGCAATCGTTTGGACCACCGTGCGCTTGTCGACGTCGACGACGACGAGCGTGTTCTCGTCGTTGTCGGTGATGTACAGGCGCTTGCCCGACGCTCCCATGACCATTGCATAGGTACCCTTGCCGACCGGGACGACCGTGCCTGCGGCCAGTTCCGCGGACACGGGTGCGGCGCGATGCTGCTCGTCCTCGCGGATCTGCTCGGCGATCGTGTCCGCATCGCGCTTCGCCTGCTGCCGCGCGTCGTCCTGCGCACGCTCGCGATCCACGGCCGTGCGTAGCTCCTGCAGCTCCGCGCTGCCCGCGCGCTGCGCCGCAAACAACATCACGCCGCTACCCAGCACCGCCAGCGTGACCGGCAGCACCGCGCCACGCAGCGAAGCGCCCGAAGGACGAAAACCGTACAGTATCCAGCCGGCGACGAAACCCGTGACGACACCGCCAAGATGCGCAGCCTGGTCGATACCTGAAATGAAGAATCCCGACGCCAGGTTGATGGCGATCACCTGGGCCACCGCGCCAAGATTGATGACGACGCCCGCATCGCGACCGCGGTCCGCACGCCGGTGCAATGCGAGCGCGGCGGCCGCGCCGGCCAGTCCCATCAGCGCGCCCGACGCACCGACGCTGACGACCGGGCGGATGCCGCTCGTCGGCATCACGATGCCGAACGCGACCTGCATTGCGCTGACCTCGTGATGCCCGGACCAGAGCGCGCTCAGCAGCGAGCCGCCGAGCGCCGACAGCAGGTACGCGACGCCGAACCGCAGTGAGCCGCCCGCGCGCTCGAGCACGGTGCCGAGCACGATCAGCATGTAAAGGTTCAGCGCCAGATGCAGCCAACCGCCGTGCAGGAACGCGCTGGTCAGCAGGCGCCACGGCTGCCCGGTCAGCGTATATGGCGCGAAGTTGGCGCCCCAGCCGAGCAGCAGACTGTTCGTCAGCGCACCGTACGATGCCTGTCGCCACATCAGCACGAAGACGGCGAGGTTGACGACGGCCAGCAGGATCGTCAGGCCCGGAACGGATGATCGTTGTTCTTTCATGGATATTTTTTCAATCGTCGATGGCGCCTCGGACAGGCGTTGGCGATTGTATATCCTGGACACGCGAATGATCGGAACAAAAAAAGACGCCCGCTGCACGCAGCGGGCGCGAATCCCAGTCAAGGAGGTGTCACACGAACTACGGGTTCAGGTTACGGAAATCGTCCGCAACGGACAACGAATCGATTTCGATAACGATATGACGCGACACGCTCACGCCGGCTGCTGTTGCGTGGTGCAGTGGATGCCGCCGCCACCCGCGGCGATGCCGTCGATGTTCAGCTGGATGACCTCGCGGCCGGGAAACAGGTCGACGAGCGTGTCGCGCGTATTGCGGTCGGCACGGCTGTCGCCGAATTGCGGCGCGATCACCGCGCGATTGCACACGTAGAAATTGATGTAGCCGGCCGCGAACTCCGCGTTCTCGTATTGGTGCCGGACGGTCTTCGGGCCCTGCAGCACCACGACCTTCAACAGGCGCCCCTTCGCATCGGTGGATTTCCGCAGGATCTCCAGATGCTGCCGCGTCACTGCGTGGTCGTACAACGAAGGGTCCGTGTCGAGCCCGGCCACCACGACGCCCGGGCTCGTGAAGCGCGCGTAGAAATCGGTATGCCCGTCGGTGATGTCCTTGCCGGCGATGCCCGGCAACCAGATGATCTTCTTCAGCCCGAGCAGGCGGCTCAGCTCGGCTTCACACTGCGCCTGACTGACGCCCGGATTGCGGTTCGAATTGAGCACGCAGCTGCGCGTGATGATCGCCGTGCCCTCGCCGTCCACCTCGATGCCGCCGCCTTCCAGCACGAGCTTCGTGTCGATCAGCCGCGCACCGGCGCGTTCAGCCACGAACGGCGCGACTTGCGCGTCCTGGTCGTGTTCCTGCTTGTTGCCCCAGCCGTTGAAATTGAAGCTCACGCCACCGAGCTGGCCCGACGCGTTCTTCACGAACACGGGCCCGGTATCGCGCATCCACAGGTCGTCGACCGGATGCTGGACGAGTTCGACCGACGAACCGCACAGGCGCGACGCGACCGCGTAATCCTCTTCCCGCACCAGCATCCTGACCGGCTCGTGCGCGGCGATCGCCTTCGCGACCGCGGCAAGATGCTCGCGCACCACCGGCAGCAGCCGCGCGCCCCAGATGTCCGCGCTCGGGCCGAACGCCATCCAGGTCGCCGTGTGCGGCGCGCCTTCGTCCGGCATGTGCCAGGTGGCGCCCTGCTGCGCATGCGCGGCGCGGCCGAACAACCCGCCCATCGCGCCGGCGGCCAGCGCCGCGCCCGAGACGGACAGGCCGCGTTTCAACAGTTGACGTCGTGTAGTCATGGCATTCCTCTTTCGCTTGCCGGTTATTTCGGTTGTTTCGGTTGTTTCAGGGCGGGCCGTCACGGTCGCGCCGTCTTGAAGCCGAGCCAGGTCCGGCCTTCGAGACGCATCGCGGCCGGCGATTCGGCGATCGGCGTGAACAGCCTGCGCCGCGTCGATTCGTCCGGATAGACGCCCGGATCGCGCACCAGCGCCGGATCCATCAGCTTCAGCGCGCCCTGGTTCGCATTCGCGTAGCGTGTCGAGTTCGAGATCTTCGCGATCACGTCCGGACGCAGGATGTAGTTGATGAACGCATGCGCGTTGTCCGAATGTTTCGCGGATGCCGGAATGACCATCGCATCGAACCACATCAGGGTGCCGAGCCGCGGAATGTCGTACACGACGTCGCGCTTCGGATCGCGCGCCTTCGCCTTCTGCGCGGCCAGGTTGATCGCGCCGGAAAAACCGACCGTTACGCACAGCTCACCGTCGATCAGCTCGTTGGCGTCGGACGAACCCACGAACTCGCGGATGAATGGCCGGATCTTCATCAGCATCGCCTGCGCGGCCGCGTAGTCCTGCGCGGACGGATGCATCGGATCGCGGCCGACATAGCGCAGCGCCAGCGGCAGCACGGTGCTCGCGGAGTCCTGCAGGCCCAGGCCGCACTTCGCGGCGACGCGCGACGCGATCTCCGGCTTGAACAGCAGGTCGAGGCTGTCGGCCGGCATGTCCTTGCCGAGGATCGCGCGCACCCTGGCGCGGTCGTAGCCGACGCCCACGGTGCCCCACATGTACGGCACGCCGTACTGGTTGCCGGGATCGGACTGCGCCATCTGCTTCAGCAGCGACGGATCGAGATACTTCAGGTTCGGCAGCCGGTGCTTGTCGAGCTTGCGAAACACACCTGCCTGGATCTGCCGGGCCATGAAGTCGTTGGTCGGCCACACGAGGTCGTAACCGCTGTTGCCGGTCAGCAGCTTCGACTGCAGCGTCTCGTCGCTGTCGTACGCGTCGTAGCGCACCTTGATGCCGGTTTCCTTCTCGAAACCGGCCAGCGTATCCGGCGCGAAGTAATTGCTCCAGTTATAGAGGTTCAGCACCTTCTCTTCGTCGGCGCGCGCCGTTCCCGCCAGCACGCACAGCGCGAGGCCCGGCGCCGCGACACGCAACCATCCTTGCCGTTTCATCGGGCGTCCCTCATCGATAGCAGGACGATACGCCGTCGCTGGTCAGCAACGTGCGATACATCTCCGGACGACGATCGCGGAAGAAGCCCCACGATTGCCGGTCGGCGCGGATCGCGTCGAGATCGAACGTGTGCACGAGCACCGCCTCGTCGGTGCGGTTCGCCTCGGCCAGCTTCTCGCCGGTGTGATCCGCGATGAAGCTCGACCCGTAGAACACGCCGGTGAGCGCCTGCTGCTGCGGATTGCCGTTGCCGAAGCCGGCTTCGCGGCCAATCCGGTTGGCCGCCACCACCGGAACCATGTTGGCGGCCGCGTGGCCCTGCATCGTGCGCTGCCAGTGGCCGGACGAATCGAACGCACTGCTGAACGGCTCCGAGCCGATGATGGTCGGAAAGCACAGGATCTCGGCGCCCATCAGCGCGAGGCAACGCGCCGTCTCCGGATACCACTGGTCCCAGCAGATACCGATGCCGATCCGGCCGAAGCGCGTATCCCACACCTTGAAGCCGGTATCGCCCGGTGTGAAATAGAACTTCTCCGTATAACCCGGCCCGTCCGGGATATGCGTCTTGCGATAGACGCCGAGCACGCGCCCGTCCGCGTCCGCCACGGCGATCGAGTTGTACGCGGCATTGCCCGCACGCTCGAAGAAGCCGATCGGCAGCACGACGCCGAGTTCGCCGGCCAGCGCCGCGAAACGGGCGATCTGCGCGTTGCCTTCGAACGGCTGCGCGAGTTCGAGATGGCGCACGTTCTGGTCGAGGCAGAAGTACGGCATCGCGAACAGCTCCGGGCACAGCACGAGATTCGCGCCCTGCGCGGCGGCCGCGCGGATCAGGCGCTCCGCGGTGGCCATGTTGTCTTCGAGATTCCAGCTGCCCGACGCCATCTGGACGGCGGCGACGGTGATGTGTTTGGACGGCATTGCGATTGCTCCTCGATGGAACCGGAAACCGCTGACGGGACGTCGCTCAGTGCGCGACGGACGGCTGCTGCTGCGTCGAACAGTGGATGCTGCCGCCGCCGATCGACAGCGTCGGGATCGGCAGCATCTGCACCTTGCGCGTCGGGAACGCCCGGCTGAAAGCGTCGCGTGCGGCCTCGTCCTGCTCGACGCCGAATGCGGTCACGATCACCGCGCCGTTCACCAGAATGTAGTTCGCATAGCAGTCGCAGTAGCGCTCGGAGCCGAAGCGTTCGCTGACGATCGGCGACGGCAGGTCGAGCAGCTCGAAACGGCGCCCCGCCGCATCGGTCGCGAGCTCCAGCGCGCGGCGGTTTTCCCGCATCACGCGGAAATAGTCGCCCTGTTCCGGCAGTGCGGTCTGGCACAGCATCCGGCCCGGTGCGATGAACGACGCGATGCCGTCCACGTGCCCGTTCGTCTCCACTTCGTCGGGGTTGCCCGGCAGCCACACGATCTTCTCGACGCCCAGCATGCGGCGCAATTCCGCTTCGATCTCCGCGCGGCTCAGGTGCGGATTGCGGTTGGGATGCAGCAGGCAGCTCTCGGTCGTGACCAGCGTGCCCTGCCCGTCGACGTAGAACGAGCCGCCCTCCAGCACCATGTGCGAATTGAAGATCTCGGCGCCGGCCGCGCGCGCGATGTCCTGACCGGCCTGCTGGCAGCCGTCGTACGGCTGGTACTTCTCGCCCCAGCAGTTGAAGCGGAACACGGCCGCGCCCAGCCCGCGCCGTTCGCTCACGAGGAAGATCGGCCCGCAATCGCGCAGCCAGTTGTCCTCGGCCGCGACCGGCAGCACGTCGACGCTCGGGCCCACCAGTTCGCGCGCGGCATCGGCCTGGCTGTGGTGCACCGCGACCACGCAGCGCTGATAGCGCGCGATCGTGCGCGCGACCAGCGCGAATTCGCGGCAGACCTGCGCGTAATGCGTCCCCCACAGGTCCTCGCGATTGTCGAGCACCGGCCATCCGAGCCACGTCGCGTGCATGGATTCCCATTCGGCGGGCATCCGGTAACCGCGCTGGCGAGCATCAAAGCGACCCATCGATCCGACTCCGTTGTGATTGATGAGCGATTTTCCGCCAGGTTAAACTTGATGAATATTGATATTTCTTGGCCGAATCAATCAATTCACCTCATACCTCGATGCAACGCGTTCCGTCCCTGAAACTACTGACCGGCTTCGAAGCCGCGGCCCGGCTGGGCAATTTCTCGCGCGCGGCCGACGAGCTGCACCTGTCGCAGTCGGCGATCAGCCACCAGATCCAGCAGCTGGAAGCGCAGCTCGGGCAACCGCTGTTCCGCCGGCGCGGCCGCGGCGTCGAGCTGACCATCGCCGGCGAGGTCCTGCAGCGCAGCGTCCAGCGCGCGATGGACACGTTGCGCGGCGGGCTCGACCGCATCGCGACCTACCTGAACCCGGGGCTCGTCGTGCTGGTGTGTCCGGCGCCGCTGCTGCACGGCTGGCTGCAGCCGCGCCTCGAGCAGTTGCAGCAGGCGCTGCCGGACCTGTGCCCGTTGCTGTCGACCGACGAAACCGCGCGCTACGTCGACGAGATCGACGTCGACATGACGATCGGCACGCGGCCGATGCTGCAGCCGGGCCTGGTCGATATCCCGTTCATGCGGGACGAATGGGTGACGGTATGCGCGACGCCGCTGGCCGAGACGCTCGCCCGCGTGCCGCGCGCCGAACACGCGCGGCACGCGGGGCTCGTCTGCCTCGAAGCGAGCCTGACCGACGAGCGCATGGCGACCGTCTTTCGCGAGCAGCTGTCGGATTTCCGGATGCAGGCGATCTACGACGACCAGCGGCTCGTGCTGGACGCCGTGCAGCGCGGCCGCGGCATTGCGTGCCTGCCGCGCCTCGTCGCGCAGGCCGGCCTCGACCAGCACGTGCTGACCGTGCTCGCCGACTACCCGCGCCTGCCCGGCACCACATGGTGGCTGTCGCGGATGGAAGGCCCGTCGCGCTCGCCGATCGTCGAGCAGATGTTCGACTGGCTGGTCCAGCAAGGCATCCTGTCGAGCGTGGCCGACCCGGCGCCCGACCATGCACCGCCTCCGCCCGCGTAATCGAACGTCGAAAAAAAACGTCCCGCCGGCTGGCGGGACGTTCGTCATGATGCGAATGCGTACGACGCGCGGCCGATCACGGCTCGTGACGCAGGTACCCTTCCTTGCTCGGATCGCGCATCCGCCACGACACGATCAGCGAAATCGCGCACAGCACGGTCACGTACCAGTAGAAGGTTTCCTCGCTGCCGATCGACTTGAACCACAGTGCGACGTACTCGGCCGAGCCGCCGAAGATCGCGTTCGCGACCGCATACGACAGGCCGACGCCCATCGCGCGCACTTCCGGCGGGAACATCTCGGCCTTGATCAGCCCGCTGATCGACGTGTAGAAGCTGACGATCGCGAGCGCGACCGTGATCAGCACGAACGCCGCCACCGGGCTCGTCACGTCCTTCAGCGCGTGCATCAGCGGCACCGTGCCGATCACCGCGAACGAGCCGAACAGGATCATCGACGTGCGGCGGCCGATCCTGTCGGACAGCGCGCCGAACACCGGCTGCATCAGCATGTAGACGAGCAGCGCGACGGTCATCACGTTGCTGGCCGTCTTCGCATGCATGCCGGCCGTGTTCACGAGGTACTTCTGCATGTACGTCGTGAACGTGTAGAAGATCAGCGAGCCGCCGGCCGTGAAGCCGACCACCGTGAAGAACGCCCCCTTGTGCTGCCACACGCCGCGGATCGTGCCCGCGTTTTTCTTGTCGCGCGATTCGGACGTCGACGTCTCGTCGAGCGACTTGCGCAGGTACAGCGAGATCAACGCGGCCGCCGCGCCGACCACGAACGGAATGCGCCAGCCCCACGCCTTCAGTTCGTCGCCCGACAGCGTCTGCTGCAGGATCACGAGCACGAGCAGCGCGCACAGCTGGCCGCCGATCAGCGTCACGTACTGGAACGACGCGAAGAAGCCGCGGCGGCCCTTCAGCGCCACCTCGCTCATGTAGGTCGCGCTCGTGCCGTATTCGCCGCCCACCGACAGCCCCTGGAACAGCCGCGCAACCAGCAGCAGCGCCGGCGCGAGCGCGCCGATCTGCGCATAGGTCGGCAGCACCGCGATCACGAGCGAGCCGCCGCACATCATCAGCACCGAGATCATCATCGCGTTGCGGCGGCCGTGGCGGTCGGCGATGCGGCCGAACAGCCAGCCGCCGATCGGACGCATCAGGAAGCCGGCCGCGAACACCCCCGCCGTGTTCAGCAGCTGCGTCGTCGTGTTGCCGCTCGGGAAGAATGCCGGCGCGAAGTACAGCGCGCAGAACGAGTAGATGTAGAAGTCGAACCACTCGACGAGGTTGCCCGACGAGGCGCCGACGATGGCGAACACGCGCCGCCGGGTGTCATGCGCGGACAGCGCGGCTTGTTCGGTCTGGACGTCCATGGATTGGTCTGTTCCTTGTAGTACTTTCTGGGCGAGGCGGCTGGGCCGCCGCGTGCGGTCGAACGTGGCACCGGTTCCGGCGCACGGCGCTACGGGATTTTAGCGAAATGTAAAGTAACAGGCTCTCCGGGTTCGTCCGGATGTAGAAAATTTTTCTCCCGCCATGCGTTCGTCATATGAAAACGCCAGCCCGCAGGCTGGCGCTCGATGCAAACTTCCCGCTGGCGATGTTCAGATCCGCACCTCCGGCGGCACGTAGCGGCACTCGTAGCGCTTGCGTACGGTACCGGCCTCGTCGACGCTTTCCAGGAACACGTCGAATTGCCAGAGCCGGGCCATGTGCTTGAGCACTTCGTCGCTGTCGTTCGACAGGTGACGGTTGTCGGTCATGAAG
The DNA here is from genome assembly GCF_024704855.1 of Burkholderia sp. HAN2018. Taxonomy (NCBI): domain Bacteria; kingdom Pseudomonadati; phylum Pseudomonadota; class Betaproteobacteria; order Burkholderiales; family Burkholderiaceae; genus Burkholderia; species Burkholderia sp. HAN2018. The sequence goes on from NZ_QOBB01000127.1 coordinate 13,088, forward strand.
TGGCGCAGCGTGAGGCTGCGGTCGCCGCGCGTGTTCACCGCCCACACCTGGATGTTCGGTTCGCGGTGATGGATGTCGTACTGCCTCGACAGTGCCTGCCGCACATACTGGTAGCCCGAATCGTCGTGGATCGCCGACACCTCGAGCGAATCGCGCATGTCGTCGTCGAGCACCGAGAAGAGCCGCATGTCGCGGATCAGGCTCGGCGACAGGTACTGCGCGATGAAGCTCTCGTCCTTGAAGTTGCGCATCGCGTAGTGCATCGCCGGCAGCCACGGGGTGCCCGCGATCTCGGGAAACCACTTGTAGTCTTCCTCCGTCGGCGCTTCGCAGATCCGCCGGATGTCGCTCATCATCGAAAAGCCGAGCGCGTACGGGTTGATCCCGCTGTAGTACGGCTTCGTGACGGGCGGCTGGTAGACCACGTTGCTGTGCGAATGCAGGAACTCCATCATGAAGCTGTCTTCCAGCTTCCCCTGGTTGTACAGCGTATTCAGCAACGTGTAGTGCCAGAACGTCGCCCAGCCTTCGTTCATCACCTGCGTCTGCCGTTGCGGGTAGAAATACTGGCCGATCTTGCGCACGATGCGGATCACTTCCCGCTCCCACGGTTCGAGCAGCGGCGCATTCTTTTCCGCGAAATACAGCAGGTTCTCCTGCGGCTCGGGCGGATAGCGGTCTTCCTGCTCCTCCATCAGCTCGGGCTTCTTGCCCGGCAGCGTGCGCCACAGTTCGTTCACCTGCGACTGCAGGTACGCCTCGCGCTCGCGCCGCAGCGCGGCCTCCTTCGACAGCGAAGGCTTCTGCGGCCGCTTGTAGCGGTCGACGCCGTAGTTCATCAGCGCATGGCACGAATCGAGCAGTTCCTCGACACGATCGAGACCGTAGCGCTCCTCGCATTCCGCGACGTAGTTCTTCGCGTACACGAGATAGTCGATGATCGCGTGCGCGTCGGTCCACAGCCGGAACAGGTAGTTGCCCTTGAAGAACGAGTTGTGCCCGTACGCCGCGTGCGCGATGACGAGCGCCTGCATCGTCATCGTGTTCTCTTCCATCAGGTACGCGATGCACGGGTTCGAGTTGATGACGATTTCGTACGCGAGGCCCATCTGGCCGCGGCGGTAGCTCTTCTCGGTCGACAGGAAGTGCTTGCCGAACGACCAGTGACGGTAGTTGACGGGCATCCCGACCGACGCATACGCGTCCATCATCTGCTCGGCGCTGATCAGTTCGAGCTGGATAGGGTAGATGTCGAGCTCGTATTGTTCGGCGACCTGCGAGATGTGCGTGTCGTATTCCTCGAGCAATTCGAACGTCCAGTCGGACGGGCACGGCAGCGGCTTGCGTTCGGCAACGTTCATACGCGCTTCCTTTTGCCCTGGGCCGGGCAAATCGGCGGCCGGCGGCGGTGGTTCGGCCTGCCCGCGTTGCTGCGGTGCGGCAGGGCCGGCCGTGTCGTCGCCGGAAGGGCGCGGCGCATAGCCGCGCGACTCGTTGTGCAGATGGCGGGTCGTCATGACATTTCCACCTGCTTTTCGAACAATTCGCGAAACACCGGGTAAATGTCGGCAGCCGATTCCACTTTTTTCATCGCGAGATGCGGCTGAGACAGGGCCAGTTGCGCGTATTCCAGCCACAGGTTCTGCTCTTCCGGCGCGACCTGGATATACGCGAAGTAACGCACCTTCGTGAGGATATCCTCTTCCAGGATTTTGCGACACTTGGGCGAATCGTCAGTCCAGTTGTCGCCGTCGGACGCCTGCGCGCCGTAGATGTTCCACTCGGTCGGCGAGTAGCGCTCGTTCATCACCTTGCGCATCAGCTCGAGCGCACTCGACACCACCGTGCCGCCGCTCTCGGTCGAATGGAAGAAGGTGTCCTCGTCGACTTCCTCGGCACGCGTGTGGTGGCGGATGAACACCACCTCGATGCGCTCGTAGTTACGCTTGAGGAACAGGTAAAGCAGGATGAAGAAGCGCTTCGACAGATCCTTGCGCTGCTCGTCCATCGAGCCCGACACGTCCATCAGGCAGAACATCACGGCCTGGCTCGACGGTTGCGGCTGCTTCACGCGGTTGATGTAGCGCAGGTCGAACGGATCGATGAACGGAATCCGCCAGATGCGCCCCTTCAGGTGATGGATCTCGGCCTCGAGCACCGCGATCTCCGCGCGCCGGTCTTCCGGGTCGCTCTTCATCGCCTCGAGCTGCGCCTCCAGCTCGCGCAGCTCGTTGACGAGCGGCGAGCCGAGCGCGATGCGACGCCCGAGTGCGCTGCGCAGCGAACGCACGACGTCGATGTTGTTCGGCGTGCCTTCCGCCGACCAGCCCGCGCGCACGTTCTTCCAGCTCGGCACCGTCAGCAGGTGCGTCTTCACGAGGCGAGGCAGTTCGAGATCGTCGAAGAAGTACTGCATGAACTCGTCGCGCGACAACTCGAACACGAAGTCGTCCTGCCCTTCGCCCTCGTTGCTCGCCTGACTGCCTCCGCCGCCCGAGCCGCCCTGCGGGCGCGGGATCTTGTCGCCGCGCACGTAGTCCTCGTTGCCGGGGTGCACGTATTCACGACGCCCGCCAGGCGCGTGCCGGAAATTCGGCTCCGCGATGTCCTTGCGCGGGATCGTGATGCTCTGCGTGCTCTGGATATCCTTGATGCTACGGTCGCGCACCGCGTCGGACACGGCACGACGAATGTAGTTCTTGACGCGACGCAGAAAGCGTTCGCGGTTGGCGATACTCTTGTTCTTGCCGGCCAGCCTGCGGTCGATGATTTGATGAAGCACTCCCGGTCTCCCGCTCGAAAGTCGATCTGCCGGGGCACTCGCCGCGCATGCCGTCTGCCGTCATGCGGGCGGCGCCTCTGAAAGCGCCCGTACGGTCTCGCCGTACGGGCGCGGTACCGCGCGCGTCATGATGACTTGCGCACGCGCAGGTACCAGTCGCAAAGCAGCCTCACCTGCTTCGGCGTATAGCCCTTCGCGACCATCCGGTTCACAAAGTCCTCATGCTTGCGCTGCTCCTCCGCCGAACCCTTCGCGTTGAACGAAATCACCGGCAACAGTTCCTCGGTATTCGAGAACATCTTCTTCTCGATCACGACGCGCAACTTCTCGTAGCTCGTCCACACGGGGTTCTTGCCGGCGTTCGCCGCCCGTGCACGCAACACGAAGTTCACGATCTCGTTGCGGTAATCCTTCGGATTACTGATGCCGGCCGGCTTCTCGATCTTCTCCAGCTCCGCGTTCAGCGCGGCGCGGTCGAAGCTCTCGCCCGTATCGTGATCGCGGAATTCCTGGTCCTGGATCCAGAAGTCCGCATACGTGACGTAGCGGTCGAAGATGTTCTGGCCGTACTCCGAATACGACTCGAGGTAGGCCGTCTGGATCTCCTTGCCGATGAAATCCGCGTAGCGCGACGCCAGTACGTCCTTCACGAAGGACAGATACTTCTGCTCGGTTTCCGGCGGGAACTGCTCGCGTTCGATCTGCTGCTCGAGCACGTACATCAGGTGCACGGGGTTGGCCGCGACCTCGCTCGAATCGAAGTTGAACACGCGCGACAGGATCTTGAACGCGAAGCGTGTCGACACGCCCGTCATCCCTTCGTCCACGCCCGCGTAGTCGCGGTATTCCTGGTACGACTTCGCCTTTGGATCGGTATCCTTGAGGTTTTCGCCGTCGTACACCTGCATCTTCGAGAACAGGCTCGAATTCTCCGGCTCGTGCAGCCGCGACAGCACCGAGAACTGCGACATCATCTTCAGCGTGCCCGGTGCGCAGACGGCCTCGGCCAGCGACGAGTTGCGGATCAGCTTCTCGTAGATCTTGGTCTCTTCCGATACGCGCAGGCAGTACGGCACCTTCACGACGAAGATCCGGTCGAGCAGTGCCTCGTTGTTGCGGTTGTTGCGGAACGCCTTCCATTCCGACTCGTTCGAGTGCGCGAGGATGATCCCGTCGAACGGAATCGCGCCGAAACCCTCGGTGCCCTTGAAGTTGCCTTCCTGCGTGGCGGTGAGCAGCGGGTGCAACACCTTGATCGGCGCCTTGAACATTTCGACGAACTCGAGCAGGCCCTGGTTCGCCAGGCACAGGCCGCCGGAGTAGCTGTACGCGTCGGCGTCGTCCTGCGCGTACTGTTCGAGCTTGCGGATATCGACCTTGCCGACCAGCGACGAGATGTCCTGGTTGTTCTCGTCACCCGGCTCCGTCTTCGCGATCCCGATCTGCCGCAGGATCGACGGATAACGACGCACCACGCGGAACTGGCGGATGTCGCCGTTGTATTCGTGCAGGCGCTTGACGGCCCACGGACTCAGGATGTTTTTCAGGTAGCGGCGCGGAATGCCGTACTGTTCCTCGAGGATCGGGCCGTCTTCGTCGTAGTCGAACAGCCCGAGCGGCGATTCGTTGACGGGCGAACCCTTCAGCGAATAGAACGGCACGCGCTCCATCAGTTGCTTCAGACGCTCGGCGATCGACGACTTGCCGCCGCCCACCGGGCCAAGCAGATAGAGGATCTGCTTCTTCTCTTCGAGCCCTTGCGCAGCGTGACGGAAATATGCGACCACCTGCTCGATCACTTCCTCCATTCCGTAGAACTCACGGAACGCGGGATAGACCTTGATGACCTTGTTCGCGAAGATCCGCGACAGGCGCGGATCGTTGCGGGTATCGATGTGTTCAGGTTCCCCGATTGCTGCCAGCATGCGTTCACCAGCCGTCGCGTACGCGGATGGATCGTTCTTGCAGAGCGCGAGATACTCCTCCAGCGAGAGCTCTTCCTCTCGCGTTTTTTCGAAGCGGTTCGCGAAGCTGCTGTAAATATCCATGCTACCTCCCTCGCCTGAGTCTGAAGACGTGCCTGCCTTCGTACGACTGCGCAGAAGCAAGCGCGTTCGAATTCATCCTAAACCCTTTCTTATTTTTTTTCACGAACTCTTCGTATGAAGTTCGTCATTCTCGACAACACCGCTTGGACAACGCATTTCGTCGTTTTACAATCGATCTCCCGAGCCGCAGAAACTGCATCCGTCGCGTCTCGTCGAACAACGGAACGTCTTGTGCGTTGGACACATCCGACGTCGTCACTTCCCCCTTCATCCCTATACGTTCGAGCAGCCGTTTGCGACGACACGTTGCGCGCGCCGTTACAAATTTTTTTCGCAGCGCCCTTACGGAGATACCCGTACGACGGATGCGGGAACTTCACTCGCACCTGTGCGCACCTCCGTCGATGCAGATCGTTCGATGCACGCAACCCTGCACGATCGTCGTTCATGTACGTCGACTGTCACATTTCTCCACCGCAGAAACGACGACGCCCGCATGTTGCGGGCGTCGTTCGCTACCAAATGGGGATAGATGCGCGGCACGCGCGAATCAGAAGGTTTCCCAGTCGTCCGCGCCACCGGTAGCGGCCGCCTGCGCGGGCGCAGCGGCGGCCGCGACGGGCTTGCGCACCGGTGCCGCAGCAGCCGCGCGTTTCGGCTGGGCATCGCGATCGTCGCGCGCAGCAGCGACAGGCGCGGCAACCGCCGCGGAAGGCGCACGCGGCGCGTGACGCACCGCAACCGGTGCCGCGGCACCCGGCCGCGACGTGTCGTCGGCGAGCTGGAATACCGCTGCCGTTTCACGCAGGCGCCCGGCCTGTTCGTCGAGCGACTGCGCGGCGGCCGCGGCTTCCTCGACGAGCGCCGCATTCTGCTGCGTGACCTCGTCCATCTGCGCGACCGCGCGCGCCACCTGATCGATCCCGCCGCTCTGCTCCTCGGATGCCGCCGCAATCTCGCCCATGATGTCCGTCACGCGCTGCACCGCGCCGATCACGTCGCTCATCGTGCGCCCTGCCTCGTCGACCAGCGTGGAACCCGACCGGATGCGCTCCACCGACGCGTCGATCAGCACCTTGATCTCCTTGGCCGCGGCCGACGAACGCTGGGCCAGGCTGCGCACCTCGCCCGCGACGACCGCGAAACCGCGGCCTTCCTCGCCGGCCCGCGCGGCTTCCACCGCTGCATTCAGCGCAAGAATGTTGGTCTGGAACGCGATTCCCTCGATGATCGCGATGATGTCCGCGATCTTCGCCGAGCTGTCGTTGATCTCGCCCATCGTGCCGACCACCTGGCCGACCACCGTATTGCCCTTGTTTGCAATCTCCGACGCATTCGCGGCCAGCGAACTCGCCTGGCGTGCATTGTCTGCGTTCTGCTTCACGGTGCCGGTCAGCTGCTCCATGCTCGACGCGGTTTCCTGCAGCGCCGCGGCCTGCTCCTCGGTGCGCGACGACAGGTCGATGTTGCCGGCCGCAATCTGGCGCGCCGCGGTCGCGATCGACTCGCTGCCGCCGCGCACGGTGCGCACCGTCTCGACGAGCCCGCGCTGCATCTTGCCGAGGCCCTCGAGAAGCTGGCCCATCTCGTCACGCCGGTCCACGACGATCGGCCGGCGCAGGTCGCCGGCGGCAATCGCGTCGAAATGCGCGAGCGCGTCGGCAATCGGGCGGCCGATCGCGCGGCTCAGCGTCAGCCACGACACCACCGCGGCAGCGAAGCCGGCCACCAGCGCGACGATGGCCAGCACACGCAGCGTCTCGTACACCGATTCCGCATGATCGAAGTTGGCTTGCGCGTCACTGAACTGGTAGTTGCGCAACGCCTCGCTCGCCGTCGAGAGGTCGGTGTAGCGCGCCTGGAGCTGCTTTGCGCCGTCGCCGATGCGGTCGGCCTGATTCGCCCCGAGCACGCTCGCGAACGCGTCGCACTCGTGCTGCAACGCCTGCCGCTTCGCGGCGACGTCCTGTGCGATGCGATCCTCCTCCGGGCCGCGCGGCAACGCGAGATACTTTTGCCACCAGGTGTCCGACTGCGCGCGCATCCCGCGGCTTCGCTCGATGGCAGCCGCCGCATCGGGCGTGCCGGCCAGGAGCGCCGCCCGGTCGAGGGCCAGGCGTTCGCGCGCCGAATAGATCTCGGCAAGCGAGACATCGACCGCGCTTGGCATCTGATTCTTGAAGATCTCGCGCGTCGTGCCGTTCGCGCGCGTCATTCCATACACGCCGAGCCCACCGATCACACCGAGGAGCACCGCCAGAAACGCCATCGTGAAACCGATGCGCGCACGAATCGTCAGGTTTTTGAACGCCATCATCCTTCCTGTGTTGCGTCGTGATGGACGGGACGGACCCGTCGCTTCGAAGCATTGCTTCACCTGATGCATTTACGACCATGCATCGCACAACTTGATGGCGTTTCCGCTATTTTTTCGAATTATTCGTCTGTTTATTACAAATAGCTGAACGAAAATACGTACATCGCCGTGCACTGGCGTGCACATCGATGGAAGGCCCTCCGTCGCCGCGCGCATCGCGGATACGCGGCCGGCCGTCGTTTGCGACGAACCGGCTGCGATACATGATCAGGCCCTATCCGGCCAGTTCGGCAAGCGTGGGAATCGACGGTTGCGCGCCCGCCCGCGTGACCGACAGTGCCGCCGCGCGTTGCGCGAAGCGGATCGCGGTGTCGACGTCCGCGCCGGCCGCGAGCCGCGCGGAAAAGCCGCCGATGAAGGTATCGCCGGCCGCCGTCGTGTCGACGGCCTGCACGGCCGGCGCCGGATAATGCCGCGCGGCGCCGTCGGCCGTCAGCGCAAGCACGCCGCGCGCGCCCA
>NZ_QOBB01000128.1:0-20744 GCF_024704855.1 Burkholderia sp. HAN2018
CGTCGCGGCTCGTCGCGTTCCTCGCGACGTGGTTCGCGCAGCCGGCGTGGGATGCGGCGTGGGCGTGACGACGGCCGGCGGGCGACGGCCGGCGACGTGTCGCCGGGCCCGACGCACGCCGGGCATGAAAAAGGGCCTCGCACGCGAGGCCCGTCAAAGGTCGGAGAAACCGGTACGCCGGCCGGCCGCCGCAGGCTGCGCGGCACCGGCCGGGCGCGCACCGTTACTGCGTGACTACCTTGCGCGGCTTGAAGATGCCCTGGTATTGCAGTGCCGGGCGTTCCTTCGTCACCGGTTCGATGCCGCCGAAGGTCGGCGTCTGGCGCAGCTTCATCGCAGCCGGCGAAGCGACCGAGCCGATCGACGTCGAGCGCGATGCCGGCGCGAGGTTGTTCGCGACGAGCAGCGCGGCTTCGCTCTTCAGGTTCGCGAGCAGCACCGGATCGGTCGAGCCGTTGACCTGCGTGAGCAGCCCGCTCCAGGCCGCGTCGCTGTAGTTCACGACGTAGTAGTCGAGCCCGCTCGGGTCGGCCACCACGCCCGTGCAGCCGTCGATCCGCGTTTGCGTCTGCGTATCCTTCAGCGCGAGCGTCGTGCGTTTCGCGAGACCCTGGCCGTACGCGAGCGTGATCGGCACCGTCCATTGCAGGCCCGGATACGCGTTCTTGTTCGGGAACGGCTGCTGTTTCAGCGTGACGACCGTCTGGTTCTTCGTCAGGTCGCATTGCGTGTCGAGCGAGATCAGCGGCACGCCGGTCTGGCGGACGTAGCTGTCGCCGATCGCGCCGATCGCCTGGCCGCTTTCCTTCGACAGCGCATCCCACAGGCGCTTCGGTGTGCCGTTGCCGAACGAGTAGTCGACGAGGTACTGTTGCAAACCCTTGCGCAGCGTCTGTTCGCCGAGATAGTTCTCGAGCGTCTTCAGCACGTGGCCGCCCTTGTCGTACGTGAACGCGCTGGCGCTCAGCACGAAGTCGTTTGAGGCCCAGCCGTTGAAGTTCGGCGCGACCGGGAAGGCGTTCGGGCCGATGTCACGATTGATCACGCGGTACTTGTTCTTCACCTGGTCGAGCCAGCTGAACTCGTCGGGGAAGAACTGGATCGTCGTCTTCGTCTCGAAGAACGTCGCGAACGACTCGTTGAGCCACACGTTGTCCCACCAGTCGGTCGTGACGAGATCGCCGAACCACTGGTGCGCGACTTCGTGCGTCAGCACCTCGTTGCCGTAGTGCGACATCGGCTGGCCCGGCTGCGGCAGGATGTCGTCGGCGAACTCGAGGATCGACCCCCAGTTCTCCATCCCGCCGAAGTTCAGGTCCTTCTGCTCCTTGAACGCGTCGTTCGCGGCCACCGTGTCGAACTTCGTGAGCGGCAGCGCAATGCCCGTGTAGCGGTAGTAGAAGTCGAGCGCCTGCTTGGTGCGGTCCATCGCCGGCTTCGCCCAGTCGCTCATGCCCGGCGGCGTGAACACGCGCAGGTGCAGGCCGCCCTTGCCGCCCGGCAGCGGGCTCGTGAAGTCGTCTTCATAGGTGTCGAACTGGCCGCCGCCGAAGAACAGCAGGTACGACGGCATCGGCGGGGTCTTCTCGAACTGCACGAGCTTGTAGCCGCCGCCGACGTTGGTCGACGGCTTCTCGGCCGCGTTCGACACGACGCGCCAGTTCGACGGCACTTCGGCCGTCACTTCATAGGTCGGGCGGAACGCCGGCTCGTCCCAGCCGGGGAACCACTGGCGCGACAGGTTGGTTTCGCCCTGCGTGAGGATCGCGCCGCTCGTCTTGCCGTCGGTGCCCTTCAGGTCGACGCGGAAGACGCCTTCCGCGGCCGAGCAGCCCGGATACGGATCGTCGCCGCAGCTGCCGCCCGTCTTCGTGCCCGGATCGTCATACGACTTGAAGTTGATGATGCCCGACCATTCCATGTGCAGCGAATAGTTGCCCGGCGAGATCGTGCCGCTCACGGGGCGCAGCTGGTAGAAGTCGCCCTTGTCCTGCGGCGTCGCGATCAGCTGGATGTTGCCCGGCTGCAGCGTGATGCGGCCGTTCGTGAACTTGATCCGGTGGCCGGCGATCACGATGTTGTTGACCGGCTTCAGCACCTTGATCTCGACGTCGGCGCGGCCGTCGAACGCGTTCAGCGCGTCGTTCGGGCGGAACCACAGCCGGTAGTTCACGGGCACCACGGTGTCCGGCAACTCGACAGGCGACACGCTCTTGTCGACGTTGGATGCGCTCGGCGGCGCGTTGACGGTGGGCGACGAGCCCGAGTGCGGCGCGCCGGCGGAGCTGAGCGCGGAAGCGGAGCCTGCACCGCCGTCGTCACCGCCGCACCCGGCGAGTGCGAGCGCGGCGACGAGCGGCAGATAACGCATCTTGCGAATATCGATCGACATGACTGAAACCTCGATTGTTGAAAGAATCGTTCAGTGCTGCGAAAACGCCGGCAAAAACAATCCCCTCGCCGTTAATCAACAGCGATGAAAATGCCAATGACGGATTATTCGAAAAGACGGCGGCCGACTACGTGAAGGTAATCATGGTTTACTGCCCCCTCTGGATTTCCGGATGTCGGTTAACTTGCCGGTTCAAAATGGCCGGGCGCGTGTTGTACTGAGTTGATTTCGCGCGCACGACACGGAGCCGCGCGCCCTGCGCGGGCGCGCGATTCCATTGAACCAACGACCTACGGGGCTGGCCGGGCCGGGCCGCAGGATGGCAGGAAGGCGTGTCGCCGTTCCGTAAAATCGCCGTCATGCGGCTTCAAGCTTCGTCGGCTTGCTCGAAGGATGCGTAAATATACTTGATGGTTTTAGGTAAAGGAAACGAAAAATTTAGAAATTGCATCTATTGAATTTGCCGCGCTTCATTGAATGCTGGAAAGCATTAATGCGCTTTCCGTTTAGCTGGTATTTTCGTAGTTTTAATCTATTAACGATCCGGCGCGGCCGCGAAAACTACGAAACCCGGTGTGCGGGGCGCGCTCGGTACAATGCAGCGACGATCCGCTCACCGATTGCCGCGAGGAGGCCCCCATGCCACGAACCCTGTTCCGAATCGCGCCGCTGCGCGCCGTGCTGCTGCTGTTCGCCGCGGTGCTCCTGCTCGGCGGCTGCGCGGGGCTCACGCGCGATTCCGTGCGCGTGTCGGTCGCCGGGCTCGACCCGCTCGTCGGGCAGGGCCTCGAGATGCGTTTCAACCTGAAGCTGCGCGTGCAGAACCCGAACGACACGCCGATCGAATACGACGGCATCTCGGTGGCGCTCGACCTGAACGGCACGCCGTTCGCGAGCGGCGTGAGCGACCGCTCGGGCGTCGTGCCGCGCTTCGGCGAGGCCGTGCTCGACGTGCCGGTATCCGTGTCGGCGTTCGCCGCCGCGCGGCAGGCGTGGAACCTGCCCGGCGCGGCTGCCAGCGGCGAGTTGCCGTATGCGCTGCGCGGCCGGCTCGCGGGCGGCGTGCTCGGCACCGTGCGCTTCAGCGATGCGGGCACGTTGCGCATGCCGGCGATGCCGGGGTGGGGCGGGTAGACGATGCCGGCGCGATGCGGGATGCCGGACGTCGGGCCGGACGAAGCGTCGCGATCGCGGCGCCGTCTGACGATTCCTGACGATCGAGCTTCACGTGCCTTACGTCTTGCGCGTCAATCGCGTTTAGACTGCCTCAGTCCGGAGGGCCGGGCGACTTTTTCGAGAGGGCACCATGGCAGCGAAATTCGTCATCAAGAAAGCGAGCGACGGGCAGTTCCTGTTCCACCTGAAGGCCGCCAACGGCGAGATCATTCTGCGCAGCGAGCTGTACAAGACCAAGGCGTCGGCGGAAAACGGCGTCGCGTCGGTGCGCAAGAACGCGCCGGACGACGCGCGCTACGAGCGCAAGACCGCGAGCAACGGCCAGTTCATGTTCAACCTGAAGGCCGGCAATCACGAGATCATCGGCACGAGCGAACTGTACAAGGCCGAAGCGAGCCGCGAGAACGGCATCGCGTCGGTGAAGCAGAACGCGCCGGACGCCGCGCTCGACGACCAGAGCTGACCGGCCCGTCAGCGCCAGCACGCCGCGAGCATCGCGCGGGCGGCGGTCGGGGCGGTCGCCCGCGCTTTGCCGCGCGGGCAAAGCGCGGTATGGTGTGGTCCGCGCGGCGCGCGTCTGTAGCGCCGCCTGTCTGAAGCCAACCGTAGCCGAGCTCGCGTGACCGATTTCCCCGTTTTCCACTGGACCGACGCCGACGGCGCCGAACATGCCGTGCGCTGGCGCTCCGAAGCCGGCGTGCAGCCGCCGAAGCGCGCGGTGCCCGCCGACGACCGTCTCACCGCCGACGCGGCCTACCGTCTGGCCTGCGAGGGCACCGCGCTCGTCTGGCAGGGCGACTTCCAGAATGCGCGCCAGCTCGTGCAGGCGATGGCGCGCCGTGTCGAACGCAAGCCGAAGAAGGCGAAGGCCGCGGTGGGCGTCGACGCATTCAACCTGCATCGTCTCGCGCAGTCGCAGCGCGCCCGCACGCTCGGGATGCTGCTGATCCCGCTCGATGCCGACTACACGATCCCGCTGCGCCGCGCGCCCGACGTGCGCGCCGCGTGCGAGGAAGCGTACGGCCCGGGCGGCGCACCGTCGGTCGTGTCGCTGCGCGAGCTGCTCGGCCTCGTCGGCGCGCATGAATGGCGCAAGAAGGGTGTGCCGATCCCGGCGCTGGGCGGCGCGCCGATCCATCCGCACTACGGCGTGTTCTCGCCGGTGCGCGGCGAATACGTCGAACTCGTCGCGCGCGCGCCGCTGCCCGCGACGTCGCTCGCGTTCGACATCGGCACGGGCACCGGCGTGCTCGCGGCCGTGCTGGCGTCGCGCGGCGTCGAGCGCATCGTCGCGACCGATCAGGATCCGCGGGCGCTCGCCTGTGCGCGCGAGAACGTCGAGCGGCTGGGCCACGCGGATCGCGTCGAGGTCGTCGAGGCGGATCTGTTTCCGGCCGGCCGTGCGCCGCTCGTCGTCTGCAACCCGCCGTGGGTGCCGGCCCGTCCGAGCGCACCGATCGAATACGCGGTCTACGATCCCGACAGCCGCATGCTGCGCGGTTTCCTCGCGGGGCTCGCCGACCATCTCGAACCGGGCGGCGAAGGCTGGCTGATCCTGTCCGATTTCGCCGAGCATCTCGGCCTGCGGCCGCGCGACACCCTGCTGCAGTGGATCGACGAAGCCGGCCTCGTCGTGCTCGGCCGCGAAGACATCCGCCCCGCACACCCGAAGTCAGCCGACGCCGACGATCCGCTGCACGCGGCACGCCGCGCCGAGGTCACGTCGCTCTGGCGGCTCGGCGCACGAGCCTGACCGCGCATTTTCGGTAAACTATCGCCATTCCTCACGAATTCCCGCCGCCGGGCCGTGGTCTGCCGACCGTGGCCCGGCGCCGCTTCACGATGTCGAACAAGACCCACGAAATCCGCCCGGAGCAGTCCGTCGAGCTGCTGAAGGAACTGCACATCCTCACCCGCGACGGGAAGCTGAACCAGGACAGCCGCCGCAAGCTGAAACAGGTCTATCACCTGTTCCAGTTCATCGAGCCGCTGCTTGCCGGCGTGCAGGCCGACCGTGGCAGCGTGACGCTCGTCGATCACGGCGCCGGCAAGTCGTATCTCGGCTTCATCCTGTACGACCTGTTCTTCAAGCAGCAGCCGGGGCACGGCACGGCGGCATTTGCGTCGCACGTGTACGGGATCGAGACCCGCGAGGAGCTGGTCACGCGTTCGGCCGAGCTCGCCGCGCGGCTCGGGTTCGGCGGCATGTCGTTCCTGAACCTGTCGGTTGCCGATTCGATCACGTCGCCGAAGCTGCCCGAAACGGTCGACGTCGTCACCGCGCTGCATGCGTGCGACACGGCGACCGACGACGCGATCCGCTTCGCGCTCGCGAAGCGCGCGCAGCACATCGTGCTCGTGCCGTGCTGCCAGGCGGAAGTCGCGGGCGTGCTGCGCAAGAACAAGGGCAAATCGCTCGCGAACGCGCTGACGGAAGTGTGGCGGCATCCGCTGCATACGCGCGAATTCGGCAGCCAGATCACCAACGTGCTGCGCTGCCTGCAGCTCGAAGCGCACGGCTACCAGGTCAGCGTGACCGAGCTGGTCGGCTGGGAGCATTCGATGAAGAACGAGCTGATCATCGCGCAGTACAAGAACCTGCCGCGTCGGCGGCCCGGCGAGCGGCTGAACGAGATCCTGGGGATGTTCGGGCTTGCCGAGCTGAACGCACGTTTCTTCGTGCCGGAAGCCGCGGCGGCGGGCGGCGAGGTCGCGAAGCCGGCCGAAGGCTGACGCGCGGGCGGCCGGCGCGCCACGCGGCGCACGTTGCACGCCGCACGTTGCACGCCGCGTCAGACGTCGTCGCCCGGCCGGCGCATCCATTCGCGCCAGCCGTCGTGGCCGAGGCGGCGCAGTGTTTCCTGATTCCTTTCGTAGATCGCGGACGCGTCCGGGAACGCGTCGACCGCGCGCGCGATGCTGTCCTCGCGCAGCAGGTGCAGGATCGGATACGGCGCGCGGTTCGTGTAGTTCTCGATGTCGTCGGGCTCGCTGCCTTCGAACCGGTAGTGCGGATGGAAGCTCGCGATCTGCAGCACGCCGTCGAGCCGCAGTTGCCGCACCAGGCGGTCGGCAAAGAACAGCGCATCGTTGTAGTCGACGAAATCGGCGAACGCATGCGGGAAGATCAAGAGCGTCGTGTCGACCTGCTGCGGGTCGGCCGCGTCGAGCACGCGCAGTTCCGTTTCGAGTTCGGCGAGCGCGTCTTCGAGCGTCGTCGCTTCGCTGATCGCGTAGCGCACCTGTTCCTTCACATAGACGCTTTTCGCGAACGGGCACAGATTGAGCCCGATCACCGCGCGCGCGAGCCAGTGCCGCGTGGCGGCGAGGATGTCGTCATGCGATTCGGGGCGGGTGTCGGTCATCGTGAAACCAGTCGGGCGGAAGGGCGGCGAGGGCCGCATTGTAGCGGGCGCGCAGCGTGCGGACGCGCGCGGCCCGTCACGCGCACGCGGCTTCGATCAATTGCGTGACGAGCGCGGGCGCGGTGCCGATCGGCGTTTCGCCGTGCCGATAGGTCTGGCTCGCCGCGTAGATACCCTCGACCACCAGCGCGAGCGCATCGGCGAGCGCCTGCGGTTGCCGCGCGCCGGCGCCTTCGCAAAGCGCGACGAGCCGCTTCATCAACTGTTCCTTGTTCTGCGCGACGCGCTCGCGCGCCGGGTGCGATGCATCCGGAAACTCCGCCGCGACGTTGACGAACGGGCAGCCGCGATAGTCCTTCTGCGTCGCGCGCTCGGCCAGGTCGACGAAATACTGGATCAGTTGCGCCTTCGGCTGGCCCGGATGCTTCGCGGTGCTTGTGTCGAGACGCTCGAAGAAACACGCATCCATCCGCTCCAGATACGCGAGGATCAGGTCGTCCTTCGACGAGAACTGCCGATACAGGCTCATCTTGTTGACACCCGCGCGTTCCACGACCGCCTCGACGCCCACCGTCCGAACGCCTTCCCTGTAAAACAGCTCCTCGGCGGCGCGCAGCAGGTGCTCCTGCGCGGTGGCGCCGTCGATCGGCCGGCGCGTACGACGCGCCGGCGGTTTGGCGATCTCGATGCCCGACATGATGACCCTCGACTGCATATTGGATTGCTTGACATGTTACCGATTGGTCACTACGATCGCAACACACTTGTGACCGATCGGTAACAATGCCGACCGGATCGACAGACAAATGCCAAGCGTCGGCCCGGGTCAGCCGATGCAGCGTGCGGCGGAGGTGGCCTGGCTGGGTGGGGCGGAGCGGGCGCGGAGGCGCCGGCGCCGCCAACTGGAGAACGCGAAGATGAACTGGGCGGTGACACGAATCGGCGGGCGCTTCCACTACGGATGGCTCGCGGCGGCGGTGGTATTCCTGATCCTGCTGGCGGCCGCCGGCACGCGCGCGACGCCGAGCGTGCTGATGGTGCCGCTCGAACGCGAGCTCGGCTGGAGCCGCGCGGCGA
This sequence comes from Burkholderia sp. HAN2018, assembly GCF_024704855.1. Lineage (NCBI taxonomy): Bacteria > Pseudomonadati > Pseudomonadota > Betaproteobacteria > Burkholderiales > Burkholderiaceae > Burkholderia > Burkholderia sp. HAN2018. The sequence continues at coordinate 8,011 of NZ_QOBB01000128.1, forward strand.
TTTCGCTGGCGATCTCGGTGAACATCGCGCTGTATGGCCTGACCGGCCCGTTCGCGGCCGCCGCGATGCAGCGCTTCGGGCTGCGCCCGACCATCCTCACCGCGCTCGTGACGATGAGCGCGGGCGTCGCGCTGTCGTCGATGATGACGCAGAGCTGGCAGATGGTGGTGATCTGGGGCCTGATGGTCGGCTGCTCGACGGGTGTCGTCGCGCTGACGCTGTCCGCGACCTTCGTCACGCGCTGGTTCCATGCGCGGCGCGGCCTCGTGATGGGGATCCTGACCGCGAGCACGGCCACCGGCCAGCTCGTGTTCCTGCCGATGCTCGCGGCGATCGCGCAGCGCCATGGCTGGCGGCCGGTCGTGCTGGTCGTCGCGGTGGCGGCCGCGATCGTGATTCCGCTCGTTGCGTTCCTGTTGCCCGAGCGGCCGGCCGACGTGCAGCTGCGCCCTTACGGCGAGCCGGCCGATGCGCCGCCCGCGCCCGATGCGACCAAGGAGAACCCGCTCGCGGTCGCGTTCCGTACGCTGCTGACGGCGAGCCGCTCGCGCGATTTCTGGCTGCTGTTCTTCAGCTTCTTCATTTGCGGCGCGAGCACCAACGGTTACGTCGGCACGCACCTGATCGCGATGTGCAGCGACTACGGGATGACGGAAGTGCAGGGCGCATCGCTGCTCGCGGCGATGGGCGTGTTCGACCTGTTCGGCACGACGCTGTCGGGCTGGCTGTCCGACCGCTACGACAATCGCGTGCTGCTGTTCTGGTACTACGGGCTGCGCGGGCTGTCGCTGATCTACCTGCCGCATGCGTTCGGGATCGATTTCTTCGGGCTGCCGCTGTTCGCGATGTTCTACGGGCTCGACTGGATCGCGACCGTGCCGCCGACCGTGCGGCTCGCGACCGACGTGTTCGGCAAGGCCGCGGCGCCGGTCGTGTTCGGCTGGATCGTCGCCGGCCACCAGCTCGGCGCGGCGTTCGCGGCGCTCGGCGCAGGGCTGCTGCGCGCGAGCCTCGGCACCTACACGATCGCATCGATGATTTCGGGCGGGCTGTGCATCTTCGGCGCGCTGATCGTGCTGCGCATCAACCGCGGCCCGTCGCGCGCGGCTGCGCAGGCGGCCTGATCGCGGCAAGCCGGCAGTCCGGCCGGCCCGCGCGGCGGGCGGCCGGCCAATGCACGCACGGAGATTTGCATAGCTCGGCAGGATCGGGCGCGGATCGGCTCAAGCGGGTATGCTTGCGGTTCGCCAGGCGTTCGCGCCCCTTCATCGATGTCAGCGAGGATCCGCATGTCCGTCAAACCTGCTCCCACCACTGTTTCGATTCACGATCTGATCGCGGGCCGCTGGAGCCCGCGCGCGTATTCGGATGAACCCGTCAGCGCCGGCGATCTGCACGCGGTGCTCGAAGCTGCCCGCTGGGCACCGTCTGCATACAACGCGCAGCCGTGGCGCTTCATCGTATTCGACCGCACGCAGGACGAAGACGCATTCAAGCGCGCGTTCGCGACGCTGGTGCCGTTCAACCAGGGCTGGAATGCGCCGGCGCCCGTGCTGATCGCCGTGACCGCGCATACGCTCACGCCGAAGGGGGAACCGGCACCGACCGCGCTGTACGACGCGGGTGCCGCCGCGATGTCGCTGGTGCTGCAGGCGCACGCGCTGGGCCTGGCCGCCCACCAGATGAGCGGCTTCGACGCGAAGGCGTTCCGCGACGCGTTTGCGATCCCGGCCGACGTCGCGATTCCGGCGATCATCTCGCTCGGCCACTACGGCAACGTCGACAAGCTCGATCCCGTGCTGCGCGATCGCGAGAAGGCGCCGCGCACGCGTCATGCGATCGGCGAGGTCGTCTATGCGGGCGCGTGGAAGAAGGGCTTCGACGCGGCGGCCTGACCTGCCTGGAGGGGGCTGCGTCGCGCATCCCGTCTGCCTGTCTTCCCGGTGCGCCCGTCTGCGCGCCGTCGCCACCGGGGCCCGCTGCGCGGCACCGGTGGCCGGCCCCGGTTGTGATCCCGCGGGCTTCATGTTAAAAAGCCCGTCCTTTCCGTTTTCGCGCCGGCCCTGCTGCGGCAATTTCCCATGACTTACTGCGCGATCGATTTCGGCACGTCCAATTCCGCCGTGGCGCTGCCCGACGGCGATGGCATGCGCCTCGCGCCCGTCGAGGGCGACCACCTGACGCTGCCCACCGCGATCTTCTTCAACAACGACGAAGAGACGGTCGAATACGGCCGTGCGGCGCTGGCCTCCTACATCGACGGTTTCGACGGCCGGCTGATGCGCTCGATGAAGAGCATTCTCGGCTCGCCGCTCGCGGAAACGACGACCGATCTCGGCGACGGCAGCGCGATCGCGTACACCGACATCATCGCGCGCTTCCTGACGCACCTGAAGCGCAAGGCCGAAACCCGCGCGGCTGCGCCGATCGGTCGTGCGGTGCTCGGCCGGCCCGTGTTCTTCGTCGACGACGATCCGCGCGCCGACCGCCTTGCACAGGACCAGCTCGAGGCTGCCGCGCGGTCGGTCGGCTTCACGGACGTTCAATTCCAGTACGAACCGATCGCGGCCGCGTTCGACTACGAGTCGCGCCAGCAGGCGGAGCGCCTCGTGCTCGTCGCCGACATCGGCGGCGGCACGTCCGACTTCTCGCTGGTGCGCGTCGGGCCCGAGCGGATGGCGCGGCTCGAGCGCAAGGACGACGTGTTGGCCCACCACGGCGTGCACGTCGCGGGCACCGACTACGACCGGCGTGTCGAGCTGGCCGCGATCCTGCCCGCATTCGGCTACCGTTCGCTCGATCCCGAAGGGCGCGAGCTGCCGAACAAGATCTACTTCGATCTCGCGACCTGGCACCTGATCAACACGGTCTACACGCCGAAGCGGCTCGGCGAGCTGAAGCTGATGAAGCACCTGTACCGCGATGTGCAGCAGTACGACCGGCTCACGAGCGTGGTCGAGCAGCGGCTCGGGCATGCGTTGATGGCGCGCGCGGAGGAAGCGAAGATCGGCGTCGCGGCGGGCGGGGAGACGATGATCGACCTGAACGACGTGGAAGAGGATCTGCAGATCGCGTTCGATGCCGAGCGCCTCGTCGATGCGAGCCGCGACGACACCGCCCGCATCGTCGATGCCGCGCGCGAGACGGTGCGGCTGGCGGGTGTCGCGCCGCGCGACGTCGGCGCACTGTATTTCACCGGCGGCTCGACGGGGCTCGCGTTCCTGTCGGGTGCGCTCGCGGGTGCGTTCCCGGATGCGCAGCCGGTGTTCGGCGACCGCCTCGCGAGTGTCGCGACGGGTCTCGGCATTCACGCGCAGCGCTTGTTCGGCTGAATGCGGGCGGCTGAAAGGCCGTCATGCCGGGCGACCGGCGCCGAAAAACAAAAAGCCCCGCCGAAGCGGGGCTTTTTTACACGAATAATCGCGCCAAGCTTAGACCGGACGGATGTTCGCAGCTTGCAGACCCTTCGGGCCCGTCTTCACTTCGAATTCAACCTTCTGGTTTTCTTGCAGCGTCTTGAAGCCTTCGACGCGGATTTCCGAGAAGTGCGCGAACAGATCGTCGCCGCCGCCTTCCGGGGTGATGAAGCCGAAGCCCTTTGCGTCATTGAACCACTTGACGGTACCGGTTGCCATGTTACTTGTTCCTAAAAAGATAAAACGGGGCCGAAGCCCATGGTGTGCGGAAAATCAAGGAAGGGGTAATAGGACCAACCGGAGTACCGTTGATGGGCGAACTACGAAAGAACCAATTCACTCGCCACTTGAAATCCTGCGAAGTCCTTTATACGGCTTATCACCCGCGTGGTCAACCGTATTTCCATGGACTCAGGGTTATTGCGTATATCAGGTTTACAAAGCTTGCAAACGATGCGAATTTTTTGTAGGGGCCGAACGATTTTGGCGCCACGCTCGAGGTGCAACCGTTAAACTACGCGCCGCGCGGACGGGTTGCCCTGATCGGGTGACGCGTCCCCCCAAGAATGCGTGCGCGGTGCAGTCCGAGCCGATCCCGGACCGCGGGCCGACCATGCTTTTTGAGACACAGGAGAGGATGTGAAGAGTTCTATTCAACGGAACATCGGCCCGTTTGCATTGATGCTGACGGGGCTGGGTTCGATTATCGGCTCGGGCTGGCTGTTCGGCGCCTGGAAGGCCGCAAAGATCGCCGGTCCGGCAGCGATCTGCGCATGGATCATCGGCGCGGTCGTGATTCTCGCGATTGCACTGACGTACGCGGAACTGGGCGCGATGTTCCCCGAGTCGGGCGGCATGGTGCGCTACGCGCGCTACTCGCATGGCTCGCTGGTCGGCTTCATCAGCGCGTGGGCGAACTGGATCGCGATCGTATCCGTGATCCCGATCGAGGCTGAAGCGTCGATCCAGTACATGAGCACGTGGCCGTATCCGTGGGCGCATGCGCTGTTCGTAAACGGCGAGCTGACGACACCCGGCCTGCTGCTGTCGGCCGTGCTGGTCGTCATCTACTTCTTGCTGAACTACTGGGGCGTGAAGGCGTTTGCCCGGGCGAACACCACGATCACGATCTTCAAGTTCCTGATCCCCGGCCTCACGATCCTCGGCCTGATGCTGACGAGCTACCATCCGGAAAACCTCGGCACCGCATCCAATGCAAGCTTTGCTCCGTACGGCTGGTCGGCGGTGCTGACCGCGGTCGCGACGAGCGGCATCGTGTTCGCGTTCAACGGCTTCCAGAGCCCGGTGAACCTCGCGGGCGAAGCGCGCAACCCGTCGCGCAGCGTGCCGTTCGCGGTGATCACGTCGATCCTGATCGCGCTCGTGATCTATGTACTGCTGCAGATGGCGTACATCGGCTCGGTGAATCCGGCTGACGTCGCGCAGGGCTGGTCGCACTTCAACTTCAAGTCGCCGTTCGCCGAACTGGCGATCGCGCTGAACCTGAACTGGCTCGCGATCCTGCTGTACGTCGACGCGTTCGTCAGCCCGAGCGGCACCGGCACGACGTACATGGCGACCACCACCCGCATGATCTACGCGATGGAGCGCAACAACACGATGCCGAAGATGTTCGGCAACGTGCACCCGCTCTACGGCGTGCCGCGCCAGGCCATGTGGTTCAACCTGCTGGTCTCGTTCATCTTCCTGTTCTTCTTCCGCGGCTGGAGCTCGCTCGCGGCGGTGATCTCGGTCGCGACGGTGATCTCGTACCTGACCGGCCCGATCAGCCTGATGGCGCTGCGCCGTTCGGCGACCGACATCGAGCGTCCGCTGTCGATTCCGCTGATGAAGCTGATCGCGCCGTTCGCGTTCGTCTGCGCGTCGCTGATCCTCTACTGGGCGAAGTGGCCGCTGACGGGCGAGATCATCCTGCTGATGATCGTCGCGCTGCCGGTGTACTTCTACTTCCAGGCGAAGTCGGGCTGGACCGGCTGGGGTGCCGACCTGAAGGCCGCATGGTGGCTGGTCGCGTACCTGCCGACGATGGCCGTGCTGTCGCTGATCGGCAGCAAGGAGTTCGGCGGCTACGGCGTGCTGCCGTACGGCTGGGACATGCTGATCGTCGCCGCAATCTCGCTGGTGTTCTACTTCTGGGGCGTGAATACCGGCTACCGGACCCAGTATCTCGACGAGCGTGAATCGCACGACGAGATCCTCGAGGGGGTCGGTGCCTGACGCGTGACCTGTCGCCGGATTCGGCGGCGGCAGCCAGCAGCGAAAAAAAGCCCGCCCGAGCAATGCTCGGGCGGGCTTTTTATTGGCGCTCGGCGGTTGCCGCGCGACGCTCAGGCGGCCGCGCTCGCGAACACGTAGTTCGTCATCGCGAGCACGCGCTGGTACGTGCCGAGCGACTGGATGCCAAGCTGGTAGTCGTCGTCCGCCGCGCCGAGCGCCGTGAACACCGGCAGCAGATGCTCGTCGGTCGGATGCATCAGCGCGGCATGCGGCGCCTGCCGACGGTAGTCGAGCAGCGCGTCGACGTCGCGCGCGGCCAGTTTCGCCTCGAACCAGTCGGTGAATTCCGCGACGCGCGGGTCCGCATCTTCCAGTGCCGCACCGAAATCGGCGGCGCGCAGGTTGTGCGTGATCTGGCCGGAGCCGATCACCATCACGCCTTCGTCGCGCAGCGGTCGCAGCGCGCGGCCGAGCGCGAAGTGGTGCGCAGCATCCGCCCGCGGCTGGATCGACAACTGTGCCACCGGCACGTCGGCTTCCGGGAACATCAGCAGCATCGGTACCCATGCGCCGTGGTCGAGGCCGTGCTCGGTCGTCGCGGTGGCGATGCCGGCTGCATTCAGCAGTCCGGCCGCGCGCTCGGCGACGTCGGGCGCGCCGGGCGCCGGGTAGCGGATGTCGTACAGCGCCTGCGGAAAACCGTAGAAGTCGTGGATCGTTTCAGGATGCGCGGCGACGCTGGCGACGGGACGCTGCGTGCCCCAATGCGCGGACAGCATCAGTACCGCGCGCGGGCGCGGCAATTCGGCGCCAAGGTGAGTGAACGCGCCGGACGGCAGCGTCGGGTCGATCGGCAGCGTCGGGGCGCCGTGGGACAGGTAGAGCGAAGGCAAGCGGTTCATGGTGGTGGCCTGCAAAGGGATTTGCCTGTGACTATAGGCGCGCACCGGGCATTGATAAATCCGTCGCGCGGAATTTGATTGAGTCGTATTGGTTGATAATCGGGCCGATTCCGCGAACGCGAGAGCGGACGAGGGTTCGAGGTGGCCGAATCAGGCCGGAAGGCAGATGAATCGATGAAGATGCGCGAAGAACGGCACGGAAGCGCCGCGGCGAGCGGCTTACTGCGCCGGCCGGATGCCGGCCCACGGCGTCGTCATCGGTGCACTGAGCGCGAACAGGTCGAGCACGCGGGTGACGGTCTGGTCGACGAGTTCCTCGATCGTCTTCGGCATCGCGTAGAACGCGGGTAGCGGCGGGAAGACGATGCCGCCCATTTCGGTCACGGCGGTCATGTTGCGCAGATGCGCGAGGTTGAACGGCGTTTCGCGCACCATCAGCACGAGGCGGCGGCGCTCCTTCAACGTGACGTCGGCCGCGCGCGTGATCAGGTTGTCGGACAGCCCGTGCGCGACGCTCGCGAGCGTCTTCATCGAGCAGGGCGCGATCACCATCCCGTCGGTCGCGAACGACCCCGACGCGATCGTCGCGCCGACGTCGCGCACCGAGTGCACGACGTCCGCACGGCTTTCGACCTCGGCCTTCGACAGCTTCAGTTCGTGCTGGATGTTGAGCCAGCCGGCATTCGAAATCAGCAGGTGCGTTTCGACGCCGCCGGCGGCGCGCAGCAGGTCGAGCAGCCGTACGCCGTAGATCGCGCCGGTGGCGCCGGTGATCGCGACGATCAGCCGGCGTGGCGGCGCGCTGGGAGATGCCATCGAAAAGGGGGCGGGGCGTATTACGCGGCGGCGAACAGTTGCTGCAGTTCGCCCGACTGGTACATCTCCATCATGATGTCCGAGCCGCCGATGAATTCGCCCTTCACGTAGAGCTGCGGGATGGTCGGCCAGTTCGAGAATTCCTTGATGCCCTGGCGGATCTCGTCGTCTTCGAGCACGTTGACCGTCTTGAACTGATCGACGCCGCAGGCCTTCAGCACCTGGATGGCGCGGCCCGAAAAGCCGCACATCGGGAATTGCGCGTTGCCCTTCATGAAGAGCACGACCTGGTTTTCGTCGACGATTTGCTTGATACGTTGTTGGGTGTCCATGACTGACCTTGCGTTTGCGGGGCGTTAGATCGAAATGATAGCGGATTTCAACCGGACGGGCCGGGCATCAGCCCGGCAGGCGGCCGCCTGTCGTGCGTTCGATTGCGGCCAGATCGGCGAGCGATTCGACCGCGACGAAGCCGTGCGATGCGAGTACGGCGCGCACGGCCTCAGCCTGGTCGTAACCGTGCTCGATCCAGAGCGTGCCGCCCGGTTTCAGGTAAGTGCCGGCGCCCGCGACGATCGTGCGGATCGCGCTGAGGCCGTCGGCATCGTCGGTGAGTGCGCCGCGCGGCTCGAAACGCAGGTCGCCCTGCGTGAGGTGCGGATCGTGCTGCGCGATGTACGGCGGATTGCTGACGATCGTGTCGAAGGCGAGCGCAGGATCGAGCGCCGCGTACCAGTCGCTCTGCAACCAGTGCAGCGGGCCGCCAGGGCGGTGCGCGTCGAGCAGCTTGCGTGCGTTGCGTTGCGCGACCTCGAGTGCGGCCGGCGAACGGTCGAGCGCCCACACGCGGGCATCGGGCCGCTCGGCGGCGATGGAGACGGCAATCGCACCGCTGCCCGTGCCGAGATCGAGCACGGCCGGAAGCGGCAGCCCGTCGATCGCATCGAGTGCGGCTTCGACGAGCAGTTCGGTTTCAGGGCGCGGGATCAGCACGTCGGGCGTCACGTCGAACGGCCGGCCGAAGAATTCGCGCATCCCGACGAGCTGCGCGACCGGCTCGCCGGCCATGCGGCGCGCCTCGAGCGTGCGGTAGCGTTCGACCGCGGCCGCGTCGAGCGGCGCGTCGCCGCGCGTGATCAGTTGCGTGCGGGTCCAGCCAAGCGCGTGCGCGAGCAGCACGCGCGCATCGACCGCGTCGAGCGCGGACGCGCGCAGCAGTTCGTCGGCGGTCGTGTCGGGCATCGTGACCTCAGTCGGCGTCGCCGAGCGACGCGAGCAGTTCGGCCTGGTGCTCGCTGACCAGCGCGCTGATCAGTTCGTCGAGGTCGCCGTCCATGATCGCCTCGAGCCGGTACAGCGTCAGGTTGATCCGGTGGTCGGTCATCCGGCCCTGCGGGAAGTTGTACGTGCGGATCCGTTCCGAGCGGTCGCCGGAGCCGATCAGGCTCTTGCGCGTCGCGGCTTCCTTCGCGTGCTGCTCGTGATACTGCTTGTCCTTGATGCGCGCGGCGAGCACCTTTAGCGCGCGATCCTTGTTCTTGTGCTGCGAACGGTCGTCCTGGCACTCGACGACGATCCCGGTCGGGATGTGCGTGACGCGCACCGCCGAGTCGGTCTTGTTGATGTGCTGGCCGCCCGCGCCGGACGCACGGAACGTGTCGATCCGCAGGTCGGCCGGATTGATTTCGACCTCGCCGATTTCGTCGGCTTCCGGCATCACCGCGACGGTGCACGCGGACGTGTGGATGCGCCCTTGCGTCTCGGTTGCCGGCACGCGCTGCACGCGATGGCCGCCCGATTCGAACTTCAGGCGCGAATACGCGCCCTGGCCCGCGATCCGCACGATCACTTCCTTGTAGCCGCCGAGATCGGATGCGCTCTCCGACATCATTTCGACCTGCCAGCGCTGGCGTTCCGCGAAGCGCAGGTACATGCGCAGCAGGTCGCCGGCGAACAGCGCGGATTCGTCGCCGCCCGTGCCCGCACGGATTTCGAGGAAGATGTTGCGGTCGTCGTTCGGATCCTTCGGCAGCAGCATCTTCTGCAGCTCGGTCTCGAGGCGGGTCATGCTCTCGCGCGCGCTGCGGATTTCGTCTTCCGCGAAGTCGCGCATCGACAGATCGCCGAGCAGCTCCTGCGCGGCCGTCTCGTCGCTGCGCGACTGGCGCCACAGCGCGTACTGTTCGACCACCGGGCCAAGTTCCGCATGTTCACGCGTCAGCTTGCGGTACTGGTCGAGGTCGGCCGTGACGTTTTCGCGGCTCAGCAGGTCGTTCAGTTCGGCCAGCCGTGTGGACAGCTGGTCGAGCTTGCGTTGCATGCTCGTCTTCATGGTGTGGAGCGGCGCTCCCGGGCAAGGGGTATTCGGAAAGGATAGGCCGGCGCGCGGCCGGCGGCAGGGCGATCGGCCGGCGCTAGTGGCCGGACTGGTCGTTCGAGCGCGGTGCGTGCTGGTAGAAGCCGCGCATCAGGTCGATCAGCGAATCGCGATCGGCGCCGTTCACGCGATTGAGCGCGCTCGTCGGGCCGTGGATCAGCTTGTTGGTCAGCGCCTGCGACAGCGCTTCGAGCACGGCGGCCGGATCGTCGCCGCGCGCGAGCAGCTTCTGCGCCTTGTCGACTTCGGCCCGGCGCAAGGCGTCGGCCTGCGTATGCATGTGACGGATCACCGGCACGACGCTGCGCGTGTCGAGCCACTGCATGAAATTCTGCACACGCGTTTCGATGATCGCTTCGGCCTGTGCGACCGCAGCCTGGCGCGATGCGTTGCCTTCGCGCACGATCGCGCCGAGATCGTCGACGGTGTAGAGGAACACGTCCTTCAGCTTGCCGACTTCGGGCTCGATGTCGCGCGGCACCGCGAGGTCGACCATGAAGATCGGCCGGTGGCGGCGTGCCTTCACCGCGCGCTCGACTGCGCCGAGGCCGATGATCGGCAGCGTCGACGCCGTGCACGACACGATGATGTCGAATTCGTGCATGCGGGTCGGCAGATCCGAGAGCGGCATCGCGCGGCCGCTGAAGCGTTCGGCAAGGCGCTGGCCGCGTTCGGCCGTGCGGTTCGCGACGACGAGTTCGCGCGGGCCTTGCGCGGCGAAGTGCGTCGCGCACAGCTCGATCATCTCGCCGGCGCCGATGAACAGCACGCGCTGATCGGACACTTTTTCGAAGATCCGCTGCGCGAGGCGCACCGCGGCGGCGGCCATCGACACCGACTGCGTGCCGATTTCGGTCGTGCCGCGCACTTCCTTCGCCACCGCGAACGTGCGCTGGAACAGCTGGTTCAGGTAGGTGCCGAGCGCGCCGGCTTCCGTCGCGGTGCGGACGGCATCCTTCATCTGGCCCAGAATCTGGGTTTCGCCCAGCACCATCGAATCGAGGCCGGATGCGACGCGGAACGCGTGCCGGACTGCTTCCGACTGCGGCAGCGCATAGACGTGCGGTGCGAGCTCGTCGACCGGAATCCGGTGATACTCCGACAGCCAGCGGACCGCGCCTTCGCGTGCGGCGCGATCATCGGTCGCGCAATACAGTTCGGTGCGGTTGCAGGTGGAGAGGATCGCCGCTTCGGGCGTATTGGGCGCCTGGGGGCCGAGAAACACGTTCTTGAACGTGACGAGAGCCGGCTTGATCTGCTCGAGCGGAAACGCCACGCGTTCGCGCAGGGCGACAGGCGCAGTGTGGTGATTGATTCCGATCGTGAGGAGTTGCATATCGAGGGCTATCGTTTAGCCCCATATTATAGCGTTTCAGCGATTTCCTCACTCGCGGCATACCGGGCATCGGCGTGGCGGGGCCGGGAATTTGGGGGCTCGATCGGCACGCGGTCGAGCTGATAGCCATAGCCGTAGAGCGGCAGCAGCCGGTAGCCGCGCTCCGGAAGCAGGTGCAGCTTGCTGCGCAGCCGGGACGCGTGGGTATCGAGCGTGCGCGACTTCATGTCGCGGCGGCGTGCCCACACCGTTTCGAGGATATGGGCGCGCGACACGGGCCGCGACAGATTCGCGAACAGCAACTGCGCAAAACGGAACTCCTTCGGCGTGAGTGAAACGATTGCGTTGTCGAAGCGAACGAGGCAGTGCGTGGCGTCGAAGGCGTATTCGCCATACATTTCGCGTGAGCGGGCCGGCGGCCGGCGCACGCCGGCGCGCCGGCTCACCGCGTTGACGCGCGCGAGCAGCTCGGGCCCGCTCACCGGGCGCACGAGGCAATCGTCGGCGCCCGCGTGCAGGCACGATACGATTTGGCTTTCGCGCGGCATTTGCATCACGGCGATCGCCGGCAGTCCGGGCAGGACCGTCTGCGCACGCGGAATGACTTCCTCGGCCGGCTGGTCGCCGGCCCAGTGGCCGGTGATCAGCATGTCGCAGGTATTGGCGGCGAGCCACTCGAAGAACGCCGTACTGGACGGAAACGCGTGGCACACATGACCGCCCGCAAAGAGCAGGCGGTTCAGGAGCGCGGCATGGCGCGCGTCCGGATCGATCAGAGCGATTCGCATGAGAATTTCTTCAATACGGCAGCCGGTGCGCGCTTGCCATAACGTCGAGTCGGCCCCTACACTCGAATGTTCGCGGCACCCGGCTGGTCTCGGGTTCGATGGATGAATCGATGCTAGCCGCTGGCAACGTTCACGCCTATGGGACGAATCCGAATTTATGGAAGGCGTCGAATGAACTGGTTTGGAATCCTTGTCCTGGGAGCGGCCGTCGGGCTGTTCGGCCGATGGCTGCATCCGATGCGGCGCACGGGCCGGCCGGCGTGGTGGATCGCGGTGCTCGCCGGTATCGTCGGCGCGGCTGCGGCCCGCATGGCCGGCAATCTCTCTGGACTGTTTTACGATGGCGAGACGCTCGAATGGCCGGTCTGCACCGGCGTCGCGTTCCTCGCAGTAGCCGTGACGGTTGCGCTGTCGGCCCGTCGCTGAATGCTCTCAGGTGAAATCATGAATGCCCGTCTTCCCGAAGTCTCGCCGGTGCCGGCCCGTCTCGCGCTGCTGCGCGGCGCGATGGCCCGCGAGAACCTGGCCGCCTATCTCGTGCCGTCCGCCGATCCCCACCTGTCCGAATATCTGCCGGAGCGCTGGCAGGCCCGCCGCTGGCTGTCCGGCTTCACGGGCTCGGTCGGCACGCTGGTCGTGACCGCGGATTTCGCGGGGCTGTGGGTCGACAGCCGCTACTGGGTGCAGGCCGACGCCGAACTGGCCGGCACGGGCGTGCAACTGATGAAGATGACGGGCGGGCAGCAGAGCGCGCCGCACGTCGACTGGCTCGCGCAGAACGTGGCGGCGGGTGCGACGGTCGGCGTCGACGGCGCGGTGCTCGGCGTCGCGGCCGCACGCGGGCTGACGGCCGCGCTGAAC